>JAUXBD010000364.1 GCA_030619585.1 Desulfobacteraceae bacterium | reverse complement strand
GTCACTGACAACCGCTTCGATCCTTGCTCCAAGCTCTGAAAGAACATCCAGATCAGGCCCCATCAATTTAATTCCCACAGGAGTTTTTATGCCTGTGGAAAGCATATCAATGCGGGTTTTTATCGGCATGGTCCAGGCGTTTGTCAAACCCGGAAACTGTATGGCACCATTAAGATCTTCTGCAAGCTCTTCAATTGTAATATAACGTTTCTCCGGCCAGATCCATGTGACCGGTTTTTTAAGCCATATTGGCCAGTCAGAAAAAAATCGATCGATATCTTTCTTTCGCCATTCATGAAGGATTTTTCCTTTTTTTACTTCCGGCCATATCCATGTCAGTGGCTTTTTCAACCAGCCCGGCCAGTTTGAAAAAAACCGATCCACTGGTATCATTTCATATTCCACATTGGGACGAAGCATGATGGTGGTCTCAATCATCGAAAGAGGCGCCGGATCGGTGGCCGTTTCCGCTCTGCCTATTTTCCCCAGGGTGTGATGAACCTCCGGAAAGCTCTGGATAATCTTATCGGTCTGCTGAAGAAGCTCACGGGCTTTAGTAATGGAAATACCTGGAAGTGTCGTGGGCATGTACAAAAGATCCCCCTCATTTAAGGGAGGCATGAATTCACTACCCAGCTTTGACATGGGATAGTAGGTCACAGCCAGCACAACGCAGGAAAAAAGCACAGTAGTTTTACGCCACTTAAGCACAATGTTGATTAAAGGCCTGTAGATATAGATAAAGAACCTGCTTAAGGGGTTCCGGGCTTCCGACATAATCTTCTGTGGGAACAGGCATATGGCAGCAAAAACCGAAAGTGCAAGGGCTGCCACGAGGCTCCAATCCGGAAGGTTTAAACCCGCAATGCCTGCCAGCGCCACTATAAGAATCGGCCCCGCACAGGCCGCAATCCATATGCTTGTTTTGCGCTTTTTTGATGTGCTTGTGTCAAACGACTCTTCTCTTACAAAGAAAGTCATTAAAACAGGTATAATTGTAATTGCCAGGATGGAAGATGCTGCCATGGCAAAAGTTTTTGTATACGCAAGGGGCTTGAAAAGCCGGCCGGACTGTTCCTGTAAGCTGAAAACCGGTAGGAAAGATACGGTTATAATAAGCAGGCTGTAAAAAAGGGCCGGCCCCACCTCTTTTGATGCTTCCAAAATGATTTGAGTATGTGGCTTTTTCCCGCGGTCTCTTTCAAGATGCTTGTGGGCATTTTCCACAAGCACAACCGATGCGTCCACCATCACCCCAACGGCAATTGCAATGCCTCCAAGACTCATGATATTGGCATTTATATCCATCAAATACATGACAAGAAAAGATATCAAAATACCCACGGGAAGGGTAAAGATTGTAACAAATGCAGACCTGAAGTGCATTAGAAAAATAATGCAAATAACAGCAACGACGATCATCTCCTCTATGAGTTTTGTTTTTAGGGTATGTACTGCGCGTTCAATAAGGCCTGACCGGTCATATCCCATCTCAATGACCACACCCTCGGGAAGACCTTTTTCAAGCTCCTTTAATTTCTTTTTAACATTTTTAATGACCTTAAGTGCATTTTCACCGAAACGCATCACAACAATTCCACCAACAATTTCTCCTTCACCGTTCCATTCAAGTATTCCCCTTCGCAACTCAGGGCCAAGGTGAACAGTGGCAATATTTTTAAGCAGAATGGGTGTCCCCATTTCATCAACACCAAGAGCGATCATTTCCAGATCTGCAAGGGAGCTGATGTAGCCGAGACCCCGCACCATAAACTCGGTCTCCCCCATCTCAACAAGCTTGCCGCCCACATCGTTATTTGAATTCTGTATAGCTTTTTTGACCTTTTGAACTGAAAGATTGTAGGCAATAAGTTTATTGGGGTCCACCTCGACCTGATACTGCTTTACAAAACCGCCGATGCTTGCCACCTCGGCGACACCCGGCACGGATGTAAGCTCGTAACGAATATACCAGTCCTGAAAGCTCCTTAACTGCTGAAGATCATATTTTCCTGTTGTATCTTTGAGAACATATTCATAGACCCAGCCAACACCTGTGGCGTCAGGGCCCAGGCTGGGTGTAACACCTGCAGGAAGTCTTCCTGAAACAAAATTAAGATACTCCAATACACGTGAGCGGGCCCAGTAAAGATCTGTTCCATCTTCGAAAATAATGTAAACAAAAGATAATCCGAAAAATGAGTATCCCCTTACTACCTTGGCAAAGGGCACACTAAGCATTGCAGTGGTTAAGGGGTAGGTGACCTGATCCTCAACAACCTGTGGGGCCTGGCCGGGATAGTTAGTATAAATGATCACCTGGACATCCGAAAGATCCGGTATGGCATCAAGGGGCATGTTTTTTAATGCCATCACACCGCCGAAAATAACAAATACCGTGGCAAGGATCACCATGAATTTATTTTTTATTGACCACTCTATAATTTTTTCTATCATTTTAACCTCTTCGGTTTTATTTCTATTGGACGCAGATAAACGCAGATTTACGCGGATAAATTGATTGAAAATCTGCGATCATCTGCGTTTATCTGCGTCCTAATAACTATCAAAAAATTCGCGCTTTAGCGCGTTTCCTTGTTTTATTACATTTTCATCTAATG
>JAUXBD010000141.1 GCA_030619585.1 Desulfobacteraceae bacterium | reverse complement strand
TTATTAAACCGTACACAATCAACCATCATCCGCCACAACGCCTCAATCTTTGTTTTTTCATCAGCATTTTCTGGAGTAAATTCCACAAGATTTTTTTCGATATTAATTTTCATTTGTTCCTCCATTTAGTTTTAATTATCTGTAAATCAGATTGTTTAGTAACTTGTTTTGCATGAAATTAATCATCATCTTCCGTAGTCATTTTTACCCTGCAAGATGCCGAAACGCTTTCTTGCTTGCACCGCATATGGGACACTTCCAGTCCTCGGGTAATTTTTCAAATTTTGTTCCTTTTGATACTTTTCCTTTTCTGTCACCTTTATCCGGGTTATAAATAAAACCGCAATTTGCTGTCTGACACTGATGCATATCTTTTGCTTCCGCCATAATTACCCTCCTTTTATTGAATTTATATAAGACAACTATCAAAAACCGTGCCAATGAATTATTGGAAGAACCAAATGCATGAAAGATTCCCTAAGCGTCTGGGAAACTGATAGAAAAGAGATATCAAAGAGATTAAAAAAATCGAAATTATCAAAATCCAATTTTTAATAAGTGAATCGTCTTTATAGTTCAGTGAGGCAAATATGTCTCATAATACAAAAAGGCGGGATAGGAAATTGGTGTGGTAAATGTGGCAAAGCCTTCGGGGAAATTGCGGACAAAGAAAAATGCAATTCAGTGGTCATAGGCTTCGATAAATCGGCGCACGGTAAGTCCAGCACTCCACCCGATAACCGGCATCATGGCCTGGAAGAAACCAAAGTGCCACGACAGCCGGAATGCCTGACGAAAATCAAAGGATTTCAGACATACTCCGGTAGCAATTGAAACTGCAAGGGCATCCATTGCCAAAGCAACACCAATTATACACATACTGTAGAAAGTCATAGGAACATTTTCTCAGGGGATCGCCTTTCCGGAACATACTCATGGGGGATCTTATTATCGTTCCATGCTTTTGAGACATAGAGATTGCAATAACAGCTGCCGAATTCTTTTACATCCTCTGTCCTGTAAACACAGGGGCATATGATATCCTTGTCGCTATCTCGATCTTCGGAAGCAAGCCTGCAGGGGCAGGCCATATAGCCATAACGCTCTTTGTTCAAGATAAGGGCTTCCAGAAGTTCAAAGACCTTTCCTTTATCCTCATTAAAATAATAGCCTTTGGCTTCCTGAATTAACTTAAGCTTTTCGAAAAGTTTGTTCGCCTCCATTATAAACCAAGGGCCTCCTTTATTTTATGCTCTTTGTATCCCACAATCACTTTATCTCCTATTTTGATTGTGGGAAAAGAGCATTTTGGATTAATTTCTTTTATGTCCTTTAAGATCGCTTTCCTCTCCTTTTTATCAAGCATATCAACATCAACAAAGTCATACTCAACCGAGCACTCACCAAGAAACTTCTTGGTTGATTTGCAGTGGCTGCATGTACTTAACGAATAGATTGTAACCGGTTCATTATTCATATGTTTTTTCTCCTGAATATCTATAGTGCTTAACAAATGGCCATAATCCCATCCTTTTTTTATATAAGTGCGTTGAGCTTGGACGCTTAGCAACACTTGATGATTTTGTTTTTAAACAACAGATTTTGCCTGTTTTAATTTACTGCCTATCTTACTTAAATACTACAAATTTCGTGCCAGGTTTTACGCCAAGAAAAGACGAATTCCCCAGGATAATAGAAATGTATCATTATTGAAGAGTAACGAAGCTTTAGACACGGGTTTATCCGATAATTCTTTTAATTTGGAATAACATAGGGCAGGTAAAATTGCACCCTTTATCTGCTTTCGGCGTTTTGCTACTGGGCAGGATATGGATTCTGATAAAATTAAAAAACACCTGAAAACTCCTTAAGTGCTTCATTAAATTGAATATGGATATCGATTTCTTCTTTGGGAATGCCAAGCATTTCAGAAATCTTACAGTTTGATATCCCTTTACTTTTTAAATACAAAATGTACTCATTATTTAATTCTCCTATGTCTGTATTGGTTTCCATATCAGATCTCATTTTTAGATTTTTATAATACATCAAACTTAACGGTACTATGATTCGGCAGAATAATAAACAACAACACATATTGTCGAATTAAAATATCCACGATACATCCTCAATCGGGCGAAACCAAATGGGCCAACCATCCATTGTAGATTTTCCGTTTATTTTTCGTAAAATAATTGCAACGATTTCTCCAGACAAAGCGTTTTATAGAGAGAGCTTTTATTTTTTTAATTCACGGACACCCAACAACAAGCTACGGTCAACTGATTGAATTTCGCTAAATTGAAATTATCCTTTCAATAAAATTAATGCCAAATGTAAATTTGTAAACATAATAATGCCATCCTGGTAATTTTCTGACAATCTGTAGAGGCTATCAGGCTTCTCAATCGGTATCGTCTCAGGTTACAAACTGATACAAAAATGTATCATCTCAATTAAAAGTCATTACCTTTTCATCGTAAAAAAGCAGCTTTCAAACTTGACAAGTGTTATGGACCACTTATTATAATATCAGTTAGAATACTATAACATGATTAGTTATAAATTAATTAATTAGAAGGTGCTAATTTAGTTTGGTATACCTTAATGGGTTTTTATACTCATGTCTGTGTCTAAAAAAATCCAAAAACTACCCTTCCCCTGAAAGGAGAGAATTGGGGTTAAGGATCGTCATGTCAAAGATGAGTGCTGAAACAACCGGGATTGCCCTACAATCCCCTTATATAATAACCTGATTTTTCCAAAAAGAGAGGATATTATGGATAAAAATTCTAAAGAAAAAAGTAAGGAGATTAACCCAAAGGATGTTACCATCTGCGAGGCCACTGCTCAGATGCTTGTAAAGGCAAAAAGAGACGGCGTGGAAACCGCATTTGACAGGGCCGCCAATATGAAAGCCTGTCCGATCGGAGCGGATTCGGCTTGCTGCAAGCATTGCTCCATGGGGCCGTGCAGGCTGAGTGCTAAAGACCCCTATGGTAAAGTGGGTGTCTGCGGTGCTGATATTGATACTATTATGGCCAGAAATTTTGCCCGCATGGTCGCCTCCGGGGCGGCGGCCCATACCGACCACGGCATGGCCATGCTGGATCTCTTCAGAGAGGTTGTCAACGGAAACATCAAAGAGTACTCGATCAAGAATCCCGTCAAATTAAATGCGGTGGCAACATCCATCGGTATTGAAGTTGAAGGAAAAGAAGAAAAAGAGATCGCCATGGAGCTGTATAAAGAACTGGAAAAAACTTATACTCAAATTGAAGGTGAAATTCCTTTTGCCAAGCGAGTCCCTGAAAAAACACTGGAAACCTGGCGAAAACAAGGGATTGTCCCGAGAGGCGCCATGCGCGAAATTATGGAGATGATGCATCGCACGCATATGGGGGTGGATCAGCAGTATGAAAATATCACCAAACAGTTCAGCCGGACAGCTTTGGCAGATGGTTGGGGAGGGTCCATGGTGGCCACCGAGATTTCCGACATTCTGTTTGGTACACCGTCGCCGGTTGCTGTGGAAGTAAATATGGGGGTACTCAAAGAGGATAAGGTCAACATTATCGTCCATGGCCACGAACCCAACCTGTTTGAATCGATGCTGGTGTCCGTGAATTCACCCACCCTTATTCAAGCAGCAAAAGATGCGGGCGCAGAAGGACTAAACCTCGTTGGTATGTGCTGTTCAGGGGCTGAGATGCTGGTCAGACATGGGGTGCCCCATGCGGGTAACTTTATGTCCACCGAAGCTGTATTAGTAACCGGTGCGGTTGACGGGTTGTGTGTGGATGTTCAATGTATCAAACAGGGTCTGTCAAAAGTGGCGCAGTGTTATGACACACCTATGTTTACCACAAACCCCAGATGCCATATCGAGGGAGCCCAGCATATTGAGTTTAATGAGCATGATCCTCTGGGCTGTACGGATGAAATCGTTATCAAAGCCATTACTCGGTTCAAGAATCGAAAACATAAGGTGGAGATCCCGAATATTGTCAATACCGGTGTGCACGGATTCTCCTATGAATATATAAACTATATGCTTGGCGGTTCTTTCAGGGGAAGCTATACGCCGCTTAATGAAAATATTATAAATGGCAGAATAAGAGGGGTTGCCGGTGTCGTGGGATGTACCAATCCAAGGGTAAAACAGGATTGGGCACATGTGGAACTGGTCAAAGAACTCATTAAAAACGACGTTCTGGTACTCCAAACCGGGTGCTCCCAGATTGCCTTGGCAAAGGCCGGTCTGACGACGCCTGAAGCGGCCTGTATGGCAGGGCCGGGGCTGCAGGAGGTGTGTGAAACGGTTGGAATGCCGCCCGTTCTCGGCATGGGGTCATGTGTTGATAACAGTCGGATTTTGCTCGCCGCTTCCGAAATGGTCAAAGCAGGTGGGCTAGGTGACAGCATTGCAGATCTTCCGGTTGCCGGAGTGGCGCCCGAATGGATGAGCGAAAAAGCGATTGCCATCGGTCAGTATTTTGTTGCATCTGGTGTTTATACTATTTTTGGAGTTACATTCCCGATTGTTGAAGGAACAAAATTTCATCAACTGCTCTTTGAAGGTCTGGAAGAGCAGGGCATGGGAAAATGGGGCTACACTCCAGATCCTTACGAGATGGCAAAAATGATGATCGCACACATCGATAAAAAGAGACAGCAACTGGGGATTGACAAGGCCAGAGAAAGGGTACTGGTGGATATGGCTGATAGAAGAGAGCTGGAAGTGGCATAACGTTAAATGTAAAAATAGTAATAATGATGATTATAGCGGATTTTGGGGAGCCACTCGTTTGCTATCAAAAATTCCTTACTATTTGATTTGGGCGATTAGTATTTTTTTCCCTCCCCCTTAGTGGGGGAGGGATAGGGAAACATCTTTTAGTCGTCCATTGGCCATCTTTCGGCTAAACGTTCTTCAGAAAAATAACAGATACGATCCCATTCGAATTCCCTGTGAGAAACCGGGCAGCGAAGTTTGACCTTCCGTTCATTTAAGTCCGCAACTTCCCAGTCTCCTTTCCTGGGGCCGTCTTCAATATTAATTTTCTGGCCGACCTCAAAAGGATAGCTCCTGAAAAAAGCAATCTTTTCTTTCTTCATTTTCCTGCCCGGTATTGTTTGGTGTTTTTACTCTTCTTTTGAAAAATCATCTTTACCTGCACCGCACATGGGGCATTCCCAGTCATCGGGAAGATCCTCAAAGGCTGTTCCCGGAGCAATTTTGTTATCAGGATCACCCTCTTTAGGATCATAAACATATCCACACACTTCACATACATAGCGTGCTCCACTTTTACCTGGTCCTTTGAATGTTGCAAATGTTTTCATTT
>JAUXBD010000053.1 GCA_030619585.1 Desulfobacteraceae bacterium | reverse complement strand
ATTGACCCGGTGGGTGTGGCTTTTGCGGATTGACCGCCGGTGTTGGAATAAACCTCGGTGTCAAAAACAATGATGTTTATATCTTCACCTGAAGCAAGAACATGGTCAATACCGCCAAAGGCAATATCATATGCAGCGCCGTCGCCAAGAAATACCCAGTATGATTTTTTAGTAAACAATTTTGACATGCTGTTTATTTCGCTTAACAGCTTGTCTCCTGTTTGCGAAGGCAGAAGCTCTTTAAGCTTGTCGCCAAAATCTTTTGAGCCTTCGGCGTTATTCATATTATCTATCCACCCGGCAAGGGCATCTTTGATATCTTGGGAAACGTCAGTAGCTATGGCCTCTTTTGCAAGGTCAGCCATCTTGAGGCGCTGCTGTTTATGGCCGAGAAGCATGCCATAGGTAAACTCGCCGGGATCTTCAAAAAGAGAACTGCCCCAGGTGGGACCGAAACCTTCATGATTAACGCAATAGGGTACTGCCGGTGCTGATCCGCCCCATATTGAAGTGCAGCCGGTAGCGTTTCCAATTACCATCCTTTCCCCGAAAAGCTGGGTGATGAGTTTTGCATAGGGGGTTTCGCCGCATCCCGCGCACGCGCCGGAAAACTCCATGAGAGGCTGGCTAAACTGGCTGCCTTTTACTGTGTTTCTCTTTGCCAGATCTCCACGAACAGGAAGTTTCGCAAAATATTCCTGGTTGGGCACCTGAAGTTCCGTCTGTGTGGCAAGGGGCTTCATAACCAGAGCTTTTTGCTTGGCAGGGCATACGTTTGCGCAGCTTCCGCATCCCTGGCAGTCCAGGGGGTAAACCTGTATGCGGAAATTATAGCCTGCAAACTCCTTGCCCTTGGCTTCAATAGTCTCAAACCCTTCCGGTGCATTTTTAACCTCATCTTCGGTTAACAGGACGGGGCGTATGGATGCATGGGGGCAGACAAAGGCACACTGATTGCACTGGATGCAGTTTTCCTTTATCCATTCAGGTGTATTGATCGCCACTCCCCTTTTTTCATATTGTGTGGTGGACAGAGGAAAAATACCATCCGGCGTAAATGCGCTAACAGGAAGTTTGTCCCCCTGCTGGGCTGTCATTGGATTCATCACATTTGTTACAAATTCCGGCTCATCTTTTGCGGAAGAATCGCTATCAGAAGCCTGGGCCCATGACTCGGGATATTTGACCTCTTCAAGATATTCCAGTGAGTTGTCGATGGCGGAGATGTTCATGTTAACGATCTTGTCACCTTTTTTTCCGAAAAGCTTTTTAACCTGGTCTTTTAGGTAGTCGATGGCATCGTCAACCGGTATAACATTGGCAAGCTTAAAGAATGCTGTCTGCATGATCATGTTTATCCTGCCGCCCAGGCCAACTTCCCCTGCTATTTGTACCGCATCGATATTGTAGAATTTCAATTTTTTTTCAGCTATTGTGCGGCGAATGTCCGCCGGAAGCTCGTTTTCCATATCCTCAGTGCTCCAGTTTGAATTGAGCAGAAAGGTCCCGCCCTCCTTGAGTACTCCCAGCATGTCATATATGTCCACATAGTTTGATTTGTGACATGCCACATAGTCTGCAGAATCGATCAGGTATGTTGACTGTATCGGCGTTTTTCCGAAACGAAGGTGTGACATTGTAACACCGCCTGATTTTTTTGAATCATAGGCAAAGTATGCCTGGGCGTACATGTCTGTGTTGTCGCCGATGATTTTAATCGCACTTTTGTTGGCGCCAACCGTACCGTCTGCGCCTAGTCCCCAGAACATGCACTGTACGGTTCCCGGAGGAGCTACGTCAAACTTTTTTGCAACTTCAAGAGATATGTTTGTAACATCATCTGTTATACCCACTGTGAAATGGTTTTTAGGAGCAGCTGCGCTCATGTTGTCATAGACAGCCTTTACCATGGCAGGGTTAAACTCTTTTGACCCCATGCCATAACGTCCTCCCGTAACTTTGACTGTTCTTCCTTGTTCCATGCAGGCCCCGCATACGTCGAGGTATAACGGTTCACCCAAAGAGCCGGGTTCTTTGGTGCGGTCAAGAACACAAACGGATTTTGCAGAATCGGGGATAGCTGCCAGCAGGTGTTTTGCGGAAAAAGGGCGGAACAGGCGTACTTTGACCAGGCCCACCTTTTCTCCATTTGCCGTCATGTGGTTCACAACCTCTTCTATGGTTTCACATGAAGATCCCATGGCAATTATCACATTTTGTGCGTCAGGATCGCCAACATAGTCAAAAAGTCCGTACTTGCGGCCTGTGATATCTTCCAACTTTTTCATATTTGCTTCAACAATTGCCGGAACCTTATCGTAATAGGGGTTCCTTACTTCCAGCCCCTGGAAATATATATCCGGATTCTGTGCTGTGCCGCGGCACTCCGGGCGTTCCGGGTTTGCGC
Organism: Desulfobacteraceae bacterium; assembly: GCA_030619585.1. Lineage (GTDB taxonomy): Bacteria > Desulfobacterota > Desulfobacteria > Desulfobacterales > SURF-7 > JAUXBD01. The sequence continues at coordinate 5,269 of JAUXBD010000053.1, read as the reverse complement.
TCTTTGCGCGGAATTTTGCTATGGCGTCCCAGTTGACGATTTTTTTAATATCATCATAATCGATCAGTTCAACCTTCTGAATTTCATGGGATGTTCTGAAAGCGTCAAGTGAATGAATAAAAGGGACACTTGCATCTATTGCAGCAAGATGGGCAACAAGGCCTATATCCATTGCTTCCTGAACCGAAGCGGAAAAGAGCATGGAAAAGCCTGTCTGGCGAACCGCCATAACATCCTGGTGGTCACCGAATATGGAAAGCGCATGTGATGATATGGCCCTTGCTGTAGCGTGTATTACGCCCGGCAGAAGTTCTCCCGACATTTTATACATGCTGGGGATCATGAGAAGCAGGCCTTGTGAAGCTGTGAAGGTAGAAGTTAATGAACCTGCGGCAAGGGAGCCGTGCACAGCCGCTGCAGCTCCTGCTTCAGACTGAAGCTGGCGGATAAGCACGCTCTGGCCGAAAATGTTTTTACGGCCACCTGCTGCCCATTCATCAGCTGTTTCGCCAATAGGAGTTGAGGGAGTAATAGGGTAGAGGTTGGAGGCATCGCTCATGGCATAGGCCACATGGGCTACCGCTTCGTTTCCATCAATTGTTTTCATTGTTTTGGTCATTTAGATACTCCTTTGTGATTATATTAATCTGAAATGCACGCCAAAAGCCGGTGCTTTTGACGGGAAGTTTCAAGATAATTAAATTTGGCAGTTTATGGTAATAAAGTAAGTTTGTAAAGAGAAAGTTAACCGGAGATTCCTGTTTTACAAAAGATTTTCAAAGAAATCATTGCCCTTATCGTCAATAAGAATAAATGCAGGGAAATCCTTTACGGTAATCATAAAAATTGCTTCCATACCCAGTTCCGGATATTCGATTGTTTCAACATTTGTGATGCACTCTTTACCCAGCCGTGCAGCAGGGCCGCCAATTGATCCCAGGTAGAACCCTTTGTATTTATTGCAGGACTCTGTAACCTCTTTTGAACGGTTGCCTTTTGCCAGCATAACCATGGAGCCGCCTCGTTTCTGAAAATTTGCCACATAAGAATCCATGCGTCCGGCAGTAGTAGGGCCGAAGGAGCCTGATGGGTACCCTTCAGGCGTTTTTGCAGGGCCGGCATAATAGATTATATGATCCTTGATATACTGGGGTAGATCTTCCCCGTTATCAAGGCGTTCCTGGAGTTTGGCATGGGCGATATCTCTGCCCACAACAATTTTTCCGGTAAGAAGAAGACGGGTTGAGACAGGATATTTAGTCAGGATGGATCGTATCTCATCCATTGGCTTATCAAGATTTATCTTCACAGCATCTTCATCACTTTCTTTGGGTTCGGGAAGGTATTTCGCAGGATCGGTCTCAAGTTTTTCTAAAAATATTCCGTCTTTTGTGATCTTTGCTTTAATATTACGGTCAGCGCTGCAGCTTACGCCAAGGCCAATCGGGCAGGATGCTCCATGGCGGGGAAGACGTATGATTCTTACATCATGGCAAAAGTATTTGCCCCCGAACTGGGCTCCTATACCAAGTTTTTGCGATATTTTCAGTATTTTCTCTTCAAGTTCAATATCCCTGAATGCATGTCCGGTCTCACTGCCTTTTGTGGGCAAGTTGTCAAGATACTTTGCCGATGCGAGTTTCACTGTTTTTAAATTTAATTCCGCCGAAGTCCCGCCAATGACAAATGCAAGGTGATAGGGAGGGCATGCAGCCGTACCAAGTGTTTTCATTTTTGCTGTCATAAAATCCACAAGTTTTTTCGGGTTAAGAACAGCTTTTGTCTCCTGGTAAAGGTATGTCTTGTTTGCAGACCCGCCTCCCTTTGCAAGAAATAGAAACTTGTATGAATCATCCCCGGTTGCGTAAATATCAATTTGTGCAGGAAGGTTACATGCGGTGTTTTTTTCATCATACATTGTTAACGGGGCGTTTTGCGAGTATCGAAGATTGTTTTTTATATAAGCGTTAAATATCCCTTTGGAAAGCGCTTCCTCATCACAAAATCCGGTCCAGACCTGCTGCCCTTTTTTCCCCATTACGATTGCAGTGCCTGTATCCTGACACATGGGAAATTCACCTTGTGAAGAGATTACCGCATTTTTAAGCATCTCAAGTGCCACATATTTATCATTTGCCGAACTTTCAGGGTCATCTGAAATCTTTGCAAGGAGCTTGAGGTGGGAAGGCCTGAGCAGATGAGATACATCCGTAAACGCCTGCTCGGCTAAAAGTTCAAGCCCGTATGGGTCAACTTTCAATATCGTTTTGGCTTCAAATGACGCTGTTTCCACATGCTGTTGGGTCAACAGCCGATACTCTGTCACATCATGATCCAAAGGGAACATATCTTGATATGCAAATTTAGCCATTGGAACTTCTCCTTAATATTTTCTCATTGATTATGTGAAGGATAAATAGACAAAAAAAGAAATCGGGGAAAAAGAAAATTTTATGATGAATCGGAGGCCTGTTTATCCAGAATTGATAATCCAACCATGAAGTGGCCCTTGAACCGCCCCTGCTCATCTTTTGTGATATGTTTCACCTCTGTCTTTAAACTCTTAATAGGGCTCAATACTTCGGTGGGGTAATATTTCATGTCCAGTACATCGCCTACTTTTACATGGTTTAGCACCTTTGAATCTTCCTTTACCAAAAGGCACATCCCGTTGGTAGACATGTCCCATATTTTAAACTGATAAATAAACTCAAGATCGCTTAACGAAAATTCAACACTGTAATATTTTCCAATGATGGTTCTGGGGTCGCTCCTTCTTCCTCCACTGTTATCCGTTTCCTCATTACTGGTCATAATTTTATTTTTTCCTGATTTGTAAAGTGTAACTGTTGCCCTGCTGTTTCTTAGATGTAGAGACCCACCAAAAACCATTTTTAAAATATCTATAATGCTTATCCTATATTTTCGGATGTTTCAAGCTGATATTAATTATTTTTGCATAATTCTTTACAATTAGTCACAGTTTTGCATGGGATCGGCTCAATTTTGATATAGAAGCAAAAAGGCGCAAAGCAGAAAATCAAAAAATACTACACCAGTAATATCAAGTGGTTACCTTTTCAGCAGGATGAACAAAGCAGTGTATGAGGCAAAAAATACGGGTAGAAATAAAGTGGTGGTGTAAAAACGGTTTCATTAGTTTTATTAGTTAGACTGGTTTGATGCGTTAAAATTAAGGAATGGGCCGATTTTAATAAAACGGAACCAATCCAACTAATCAAACCAGCCTAACCAATCATTACCCCTGAATCTCTTTAGCGGCATCTATGGCAAAATATGTAAGAATCATATCTGCTCCAGCCCGCTTGATTGATATGAGGGTCTCCATCATCACCTTTTTACCATCTATCCACCCTTTTTTTTCAGCGGCCTTTACCATTGCATACTCGCCGCTCACGTTATATGCGGCAACAGGTAGATCCACCTCATCACGGATGCGGCAGATGATATCAAGATAGGGTAGGGCCGGCTTGACCATTATTATATCAGCTCCCTCTTCAACATCCATGGCAGCTTCCCGAATCGCCTCCAGGGAGTTTGCAGGGTCCATCTGATATGTTCTTCTGTCTGAAAATTGGGGGGCAGAGTGGACTGCATCGCGAAAAGGGCCGTAAAAGGCGGAACAGTACTTAACAGCGTATGACATTATGGGAGTATTGTGATAATCGTTTTCATCCAAAGTCTGCCGAATCTCGGCAACACGGCCATCCATCATGTCAGAAGGTGCCACCATGTCTGCGCCTGCTTGTGCATGTGAAAGGGCGATTCTGGCAAGAATATCAAGAGATGCATCGTTGTCTATGGTATGTCCATCAACAACACCGCAATGGCCATGATCCGTGTACTGGCAGAGACACACATCTGTGATGACAATGATTTCAGGGACCTTATTCTTTAACTCCTTTACTGCTTTCTGCACAATGCCGTTTTTAGCATAGGCGCTGGTGGCAAGGGGGTCTTTTTTGTCCGGAATTCCGAAAAGAACAACAGCCGGTATGCCCAAATTATGGGCTTTTTTTACCTCTTTTACTATATTGTCAACAGACATCTGAAATTGATCGGGCATTGAAGGTATTGGTTTTTTTTCATCTTTCCCACTTTTTACAAAAAGAGGCAGGATCAGGTCATTGGTTGAAAGTACGTTTTCCCGAATCATGCGTCTAAAAGAGTTGTTTTGTCTTAGCCTCCTGGGTCTGTAATCTGGGAAAATCATTTTTCGCTCCGAATATTAGTTTTCAGTTATTTTTTTTTGTGATCCTAATTCATTTCTTATAAGTGAGCTTATATATTCGTCAGGCTCCAGAAGAGCTTTCTTGTTAAGAAAGAAACGGTTTTTTCCCGTTTTTTCTCTTGCAAGGTTAAGGCCGTGTATAAACTCGCTAGATATTTTTTCAAACACTTGATTTATGTTATTTTCTGGACTGCTTATACACTGATTAATAACGAAATCTATTGCATCGTCATCAAGGACAATGTTTATATCCTCCTTGTTTAAAAATGAGAGTTCTATTCTCTTTGCTTCATCATAATAGTGCTTAACTTTTTTCATTGCATTTTCAACATCAGTTATATGTTTGCAATAATAGGATGCCACAATATCGACACGACCGGGAGAAAGAGTAAGATTGAATTTTTTTTCCAGGTTACTTTTGTTTGATATTAAATACTTTCTAATAAAATTTCTCTCATCAAGGGAAACTTTTTCAAAAGCTTCATCATGTCCGGGGTTGTCTTCCCGGGCTAAAAATGATTCAAGGGATTTGTCCTGTTCACTTATAACCTGATTGGTAACAGGGAATTTTTTTATGCTTGTGGATGGCAGCTTGTTTTCAAAAATAAGAAGATCTTTTTCAATCGCACTTACAAGCCCTCTTGCGCCGGTATTCTCCTTGGATGCTTCTTTTGCAAATATCTGAAGCGCAGCATCCTCAAATTTAATATCAATATCATATGCTCCGAAATCGAATTTTTTCCCGAGAATTATCGGATTGTTCGGGTTTTTCAAAATTTCAAACAGATCGTTTTCTGTTAGGGTCTCAAAAACAGCCCTTATGGGAAGACGGCCTATAAATTCAGATTCAAAGCCAAATTCAATCAGGTCTTCCGATTTTACCAGTTTTAAAATGTCGAACTGTTCTTTATTGTTTGATATTTCCGAGCCAAATCCAATAGATTGATTTGTGACGCGTTTTTTAATAATTTTATTCAGATCTTCAAATTCACCGCTCATGACAAACAGGATGTTCTT
>JAUXBD010000327.1 GCA_030619585.1 Desulfobacteraceae bacterium | reverse complement strand
TAAAGTTTTAATATTATTGTGTATAATATATGTATCCTTGTATCACATTTCTTTTTGAGACATCTGTGTCTCATGTTACATTGGAGGCTTAATTCATTTTTTATTTCTATGTTTTGTTTTGGTCATTTGAGCATTAGGATTTTAAATTTTTTTAGAATTTCGGTTTCGATATTCGAATTTCCGATTTATCCGGGTTCGGTGATATCTTCAATAGCACCTTTTGCATCAGGAAACCTGAACGTGATAAAGCCATTATCCTTAAGCATCGACGGCAAGGGTCTCTGACTGCTCAATAACGATGTGCCAAGTTCACCCATCACCGTTTTTACCACAAAGGCAGGCGTTGGTAAAAATGAAGGTCTTTTTAAAGCCTTGCCCATTTCCCTGGCAAAATCCCGATTTCTTTCAGGCTCAGGTGCGCAGAAATTGACGGGGCCTTTAATGTTACTGTTTTCAAATATGAAGATTACAGCAGAAACAAGATCATCAATATGTATCCATGGAAACCACTGCATGCCATCTCCTAAACGCCCTCCTACAAAAAATTTGAATGGCAAAGCCATTTTTAAAAAAGGTCCTCCTGTAGCTCCCAGCACAACTCCAAACCTCATCAGAACAACCCTTGCGCCCTTTTTTTCAGCTGTAAGTGCCTCCTTCTCCCAGTCAATGCAGATCTTTGCAAGAAAATCTTTACCGGCCGGCGAATCTTCCGTTAAAATCTCATCGCCGCAATTGCCATAATACCCGGTTGCAGATGCACTGCAGAGTATAGTCTTGCCGCCCACCCTAAGCGCTTCAACAATATTTCGTGTTGTAAGGATGCGGCTGTTAAATATCTTTTGTTTATAGTTTTTGGTCCATAAATGAAGAATATTTGCCCCGGCAAGGTTTATCACGGCATCAACGTTTTTAATGTCATCCTGCCAGGAGCCCCTTTGTGTCGTATCCGCAGAAATATAACGAAAATTAGTGTGCTTCAAACACTTATGAGCCGGCGATGTTCCTGTGGATACGACACTATGGCCCATATTAAGCAAGTGTGACGAAAGGGCCGTACCCACAAATCCTGAACCGCCTGTAATAAAAACATTCATTATTTTCCCCATTCAACATTCGATGTTGGACATCCTATAATCCTTTCAGTACTAAGTTCACATCCCCCAGTCTGCAGAGAAGGTAACATTACTTCCATCAAATTGAAAACTTTCAGGATCTTTATAAAGATAACCTTTTAAAATCTGTGCGTGCTGTTTCTCATCTTCTGAGAACTCCATAAACATATCTTTAAGTTGTGGGCTTTCAACTGCCTTAGAAACTTCTTTATAAAATATTTGTGCTTCAATCTCACCGGCAATAGCAAATTTAATTGTCTTTTTAAATTCATCAATATCCATTTGTTCCTCCTTTATAAGTTTATTGAATACAGCAGTCGCTGCTTATTCATCAAGATTTATGCCAACAATATTTAAACCATTAATATATCATGTAACCTCCCGCCAATCTTACATTGATAGATATTAGGCATAGTCTATAAAGATAGTTTTGGAACAAATATGTCTCAAATAAACTTATTGATGTATAACAGAATATTGAAGTTTATGATAAAAAAGATTGTGCATCCTTAGATTTTTTCCTAAAGGGCTTTATTTCAAGTGGTTTAAAGTTAATCCAGACATTATCGTGATCTGTCTTAATTAATATATGGCACGCTCATTGCTGAGTTTATATTTAAATATTTTATTTTTAAGACGGGAGGTCAATTATATGTTACATCTTGAAGAACTTAAAAAAGAGAGGAAATTGGTCAACTCAATCGATTGGGATATGACTCCGGAAGAAGCTGTACGCCAGTACCTTGAGTGGGGAAATAACAACTGGACAGGCGGAAATCACGCTGTCCGTTCAAAAAATGACGTATCATATTATTTTGTCGTGAACACCTGGGATGAAACACCAAAGGTATATCTTGTGAAAAGAAATTCCGAAGATGCTGAGGAACTTGCAGAATTTGAAATGCCTCATAATATCAAGGAAAAATTCTATGATTATGCAGGGCGCTTTAAAGGTGTTTTTTCTGTTGAAGGGGATGTGAGAGCCTGGCTTCAAGATGAGTTGGATGCTGGATGATATCGATTCTTTTTAATTGTGCCAATATCCACCTTCCAGGCCTGCTCATTTTTCTTTCGCTTTGGCCACCATTTTTTTAAGCCATCAAATTCCGCTGGCTGTATCGGCTTGGTTTTGGAATAGGCTTTGTAGCCTTCGGGAAGTTTATGCTCGTAGTACCAGATGGTTTTTGTTTTTTCTCCCTTGGTAAAAAACAGCAGATTGGTTGCCACCGAAGCATAGGGCTGGAATACGGAATTGGGCAGTCGAATGATGGTGTGCAGGTTGCAGTCTTCCAGCAGTTTTTTTCGGATACGTTCTTTAACCCTGTCACCGGTGAGTGAGCCGTCGGGCAACACGATCGCCGCCCTGCCGCCGTCTTTGAGCAGATGGATCATAAGGATTAGAAACAGATCTGCTGATTCTTTGGTGCGACAGGTCCGGGGAAAATTGTTTTCGTTGTTGTTGGAGACCACAGCCACACAAATCAATTTTGGGTTTAAGTATGCCAAAAGCCTCCGGGACAAAGGTAATAATCTGGGGCAAAGTGGTGGTGATCAAAAAGAACTTTAGAATTGTAGTAGCTGGAAAATTATAGCAACATCGGCTTTCGATTTGTCGTTTGGGATCTCATGAAGCTATGTCAAGTTTTGCCCTTTCTGGAAATTTATCCACTTTGCAGCACTTCCTTGCTTTTGATAGACGGTTAACACCGTGCTATTTATTTGAAAATGTAGAAAATAATGATATTTGACCTAAAAAACATGCCGCTATTATACATCGAAAAATGCGGTAT
>JAUXBD010000312.1 GCA_030619585.1 Desulfobacteraceae bacterium | reverse complement strand
GCAAACCTTTGGAACTGTTTTTGGTACCTCTTTTAAGTGACATTCCCCACAGCCTTTGATTTCCTGTTCACCCTCTTTCCTGTCTTCCTCTTTTTCCCTGTGGTGATGGCAATCCTGGCAGGAAATACCGTAACCTGATTCCGACATGTCCGAATGCTGCTGGTGGGTAAACAATACCTTTCCTGCAATACATTTAAACATTTTTCTTACAGGTTCCTCAGGTTCCTCTTCAGGCACTGCGGAACAAACAACAGCGACAAGCAACAAAATGATGGTAATCCAGTAGACTACTTTGAGCTCTTTCTCATAAGTCATTCTATTTACGTCCCTTTCAAAGGTTTATCGTTTGAAAAGCGCATATAATTAAAAAAAGAAATCATTAACACAGTGAAAGATGGCTTTCAAGTACTTTTTTGCAAAGTGGTTTTTTATCCGAGGCGCTATATGTGAAATAAAATAATCAGATCACAACTTGTTTTAAGACCTCTATGCTGTCTAAGGCCATGCCTGAACCCATTGCAACGGTTGATAGAGGGTTGTCCGTTACTGTGATTGGAAGGTTTGTTCTCTTTTTAAGAAGTTTATCAAAATTTTTCAACAAAGCACCGCCGCCGGTGAGCACAATACCCCGGTCAACTATATCAGCCGCAAGTTCTGCAGGTGTTTTTTCAAGTACTATGTGAACTGCCTCAATAATTGCTTCTATCTGTTCGGAAATTGCCGTTCGAACCTCCTCGGAATCGATGGTAACTATCTTTGGAATCCCTGTAATAAGGTCCCTTCCTTTGACCTCCATGGTCTCAAGGTTCTTAGGATCCGGATAAGCATTTCCAATTTCTATTTTAATAGCCTCGGCTGTTCTTTCACCTATTAAAAGATCGTACTTTCTTTTGATATACTGCGTGATGGAAGCATCCATTTTATCTCCTGCAACCCTTAGGGATCTTGCGTAAACAATGCCTGCAAGGGAGATCACAGCGACTTCTGTTGTGCCGCCTCCGATATCCACAATCATATTGCAGATGGGTTCGGTAATGGGCAGCCCTGCGCCAAAAGCTGCGGCCATGGGCTCTTCAAGTAAAAAAACTTCACGGGCGCCCGCCCTTTCCGCAGATTCCCTGACAGCACGCTTTTCAACCTGCGTTATCCCCGACGGAACCGCAACAATAATTCTCGGCCTGAAAAAAGGTCTTAAAAAAGATCCAAAAGAGCTTTGCTTCTTATAAACTTTCCGTATGAAATGTCTAAGCATAGCCTCAGTAACATCAAAATCACTGATAACACCGTCTCTAATAGGGCGAATCGCAACAATATTAGAAGGAGTCCTCCCCAACATATTTTTTGCTTCCGCCCCCACAGCCAACACCCTGTTTTTGAGCCTGTCATCCGTACGCACCGCCACAACCGATGGTTCACTTAACTGAATACCCTTCCCCTTTACATAAACAATAGTATTTGCAGTGCCAAGATCGATGGCAATATCGCTTGAAAACAAACCAAAGAAAAAATCTGATATAAAATTCATAAGACCCCGACTTTTTAATTATTAATGGTTGTAATGGTTGAATTGGTTAGGTTGGTTTAATTGGTTAAACAATGATTTCATCCTTATTTAACTAATCCAACTAATTAAACAAATCAAACTAATTTAACTAATAAAAACTATTCCAACCAATCGCATACGCCGCACATTTTACATGGCTCCATGGGACAAGGAGGAGAACTTTTCATCTCTTTGGCTTTTTTAAACTCCTCTGCCAGAAAAAGCTTATCGATCCCGTGATCTATAAAATCCCAAGGGAAAAGCTCGTTCAGGCTACGCTCCCTTAACGCATAGAAGTCTGTGTTTAGAGGCGACTCCTTTAGGGTTTTTGACCAGTTCCCCTTATTTTTGCATGCAAGGGATATAAGGGAGGAGACCCTTCTATCTCCTCTTGAGAGTACTGCCTGCACATATGCCCTGCCAGGATTCTCAGCACGCACAATGACATTAGCCGTTTTTTTCAATCCCTGTTTAACAGCTTTTATTTTTTTATTCAAGGTTTTAACGTTGTCCATACCGGCCCACTGAAACGGTGTAAAAGGCTTTGGGACAAATGGATTTATGCTTACAGTTATCCCGCCTATTCTTTTTCTTGCCCTGGCTGCTTTTAGAAAAACAGACTTTATCTTTTTACAAAGAAGGACGATCTCTTCAACATCATCCATAGTCTCTTCGGGCAGTCCAATCATGAAATAAAGTTTCAGATTCGGGATTCCCCTTGACACAAGCATATGGGTTGCCCTAAGGATATCCTCTTCTGATATTGATTTATTTATTATCATTCGCATGCGATGAGAGCCTGCATCAGGTGCAATTGTTGCTGTTTTAACCTCACTTTTTTTAAGCGCAGATACAAGATCTTCATTAAGAGCGTTGGCCCTTAATGAGCTAAAAGAGATTCTAATATTTTCCAGGCCGGCATGATGGCAAAGGGCGTTGATTTCAGGCAGGTCCGATATCATAGCCCCCACAAGCCCGACCCTGTCTGTAAGAGAGGCCCCTTTTTCAATATCTTTTATTAAACCTTGAAAAGGCCTGAACCTGGGAGGCCTGTACACATACCCTGCACTGCAAAACCGGCATCCATGTGGACACCCCCTGCTCACTTCCACAAGAAAAGTCCGGCCAAATGCCGTTTCAGGCGTCAGGATTGAAGTACATGTGGAGTTGGTTGCGATATCTTTAAGGACAGAGCGACGGACCTTATCCGGCACATTACAATCCGGCACATCACAAACAGGCTTAAAGGAGTAAAGAGTATTGTCATCATTGTATACAGCCTTGTAAAACGACGGAACATAGACTCCGGGAACGTCAGCTGCAAGTGATTCTAAAAGTTTTTTTTTATCTTCGTGTTGTAAAAAAGTTTCAATAAACATAGGAAGCATCTGTTCAGCTTCCCCTATTAAAAAACAGTCAATAAAAGATGCAACGGGTTCAGGGTTTATAAAACAGGCAACTCCCCCCGCAATCACGAGGGGGGCAGGCGGTGCTCTGTCTGCTGATTGCAGGGGGATGCCTGCTTTTTCTATGATCCTTGCAAGATT
>JAUXBD010000094.1 GCA_030619585.1 Desulfobacteraceae bacterium | reverse complement strand
TACGATCCGACTTCATTCCAAGGTTTAAGGCAGTTTGCCATTGAAACCACTACAGCGTCAGCCAATCAGTATAAAATACCAAGAGTTGTCAAAACTAGGGAGGCTGCCGCTTTTATGATGAAAAATAATGAGTTTGTTTAAAAAAGGTTTTATATCTGCTGAAGATGCCTATACAAAGGCCCAGGAGAAAAAATTTTTCGCACCTTTGCTAAGAAATCCTCCTACGGATTTTACAGAGGCATAATAAATTAGTTGAATTGGTTAAATTGGTTGAATTGGTTAAATTAGTTAAATTAGTTAAATTAGTTGAATTAGTTGAATTAGTTGAATTGGTTAAACTGGTTGAATTAGTTAAACCGGTAAAACAAAACAAGAGGCCTGTACTATGAAGAAGCAGGAAACTGATCATATCCTGGCAAAAATGCTGGATTCTTATGACAATGTGTCTGATCTTATTCTTACTGTGGGAAGGCCGATGCAGGTTGAGAACTCAGGTGATTTGGAAAATGTTGATATGGAGCCTGCCTTCAAGGAGCTTACACCCTTCCAGACGGAGATAATTGCTTTAAACCTTATTAACGGTGATCGCCGTTTAACAGAGTCGCTCTTTCGCCGGGGATCATGTGACCTTTCTTACAGCCTTCCGGGAAAAGCCCGTTTCAGGATAAATATTTTTTCCCAGTCCGGCAAATATTCAATTGTATTAAGGCGGCTTGAATCAACGGTGCCTTCCATAAAGACAAGACGTTTACCAGAAGTTTTTCACAAGATTGCATTGGAGAAAAACGGTATCGTTTTTGTGACAGGTGCAACAGGATCAGGTAAATCCACATCACTTGCAGCAATATTAAATGAGATTAATGAAACAAAGGCCGTACATATTGTAACTCTTGAAGACCCGATTGAGTACCAGCATCCACACAAGAAATCCACGTTTAACCAGAGGGAACTTGGCACTGATTTTGATACATTTGCTTCAGGCTTGCGTGCAGCCCTGAGGCAGGCGCCAAAGATTATACTGGTTGGAGAGATGCGCGACAGGGAGTCTGTTGAGATTGGCCTGAGCGCTGCGGAAACAGGCCATCTTGTCCTAACAACACTGCATACCGTTGATGCAGGCCAGACCATAAACCGTATACTTGGCATGTTCAATACTGACGAGGCGGCACAGGTCCGCATACGTCTCGCAGAAACCCTTCGCTGGATAGTCGGCCAGAGGCTCCTTCCCAGAACCATAGGTGGAAGGATAGCTGCTTTTGAGATACTTGGTACTAATTTAAGGGTCAAGGATGCTATTTTACATGGTGAGGCTGACGGAAGGACTTTTTACGAGATGATGGAACTAAACGAGGCGTTCGGTATGAGTACATTTGACCGTTATATTGTTAACCTGTATGAACAGGGACTTATATCACAGGAGGTTGCAAGGACTTATGCTTCCCGTAAGGGGATTGTGGGACGTGGTATTGATACGGTCAAGAGCAGAAGAGGAGAGTCCACCACAGATATTGATAAGCTTGAGCTTGATACCGGCTACGGCAAATTGAAGTAAACAAGCAACCAGAAATGACGAGGTCTGTATGGACATTACATGTGATAAATGCCAGAGAAAGTTCACAATTTCCGATGACAAGATACCGCTTGGAAAAACAGCATCCTTTTTGTGTCCAAAGTGCAAAAGCAAGATAACCGTCACATCCGGTCAGATGCTTGAAGGTACAGGGTTTGATTTTTCAGATGACGAAGGACCTGATTTTTCCTCGGACGACACCGGCGGGGATGATTATGAAGCTGATGATAGCCCCTTTGAGTTTGCAGAAGAGGAGGGCAAAACAGCCCTTGTTTGTGAGGCAGACCAGTCTTTAAAAGATAAAATCATAAAGCCGGTTTTGGAATTTATGGAGTACCACATAACGGAGGTGGACAGTGTAAGGAATGCCATAAAAAAGATGCGGTACCATGATTATGATATGCTTGTGGTGAACGATGAGTTTGATTCAAAAAGCCCTGAATCAAACGGGGTGATGGTCTATCTTGAGCGTCTTGAGATGATTACCCGCCGCAATATTTATGTGATTATGTTAACCAGAAGGTTCCGTACCATGGACAATATGATGACACTCCACAACAGCACCAACATTATTGTAAACATGAAAGATATTAATGACTTTGACAAAATACTTGGAAGAGGTCTGTCAGATTACGAAATGTTTTACCGGGTGTTCAAGGAGTCCATGAAAAATATCGGTATTATATGACTAAAGAGCTTAACCTGCCTGTTGATGTAAACGTAGAAAAAATATCAGATACACTCTACCTTATTACCCTTTTCCCACAAATACCTGGGTTTGATGATTTTATCGGTGTATGGCTGTATAAAGGAAAAGAGACATTTGTTGTTGATGTTGGCCCATCAGTTACAATACCCTCACTTGTAAAGGCCCTTGAGAGTTTAAAGGTCAAACATCTTGATTGTATTCTCCTTACGCATATTCACATTGATCATGCCGGTGGAATAGGTGATATAGTAGATTTTTTTCCGGAAGTCCGGATCATCTGCCATGAGGCGGGAATACCCCACCTGATCGATCCTGAACGTTTATGGAAAGGAACGGTTAAAGTTCTTGAAGATATAGGAATGGCCTATGGCAGGATTAAACCTGTTGATTCAAAGCATCTTGTGGATGCAAAAACTTTTTGTTCCAGTATCGTTACACCTGTCATAACTCCGGGCCATTCTCAGCACCATGTGAGTTTTTATACAAAGGAGTTTCTGTTTGCAGGAGAGGCCGGAGGAGTGTGTTTATCTCTTGATAATGGTGGCAAATACCTTCGTCCTGCAACACCCCCGAAGTTTTTCTTTGAAACCTATCTTAACAGCATAGATAAGTTGTCTGCACTAAATTCTTTGAAAATATGTTACAGCCATCTGGGTATCAGAGATGATGCCCAAAGGATGCTTAGGACGCACAAAGATCAGCTTTTTTTATGGAAGAGGATCATCAAAGGTGAAATGAAGAATTTAGATAACAAGGATTTTGTTGATAATTGCATAGACATACTGTTAAGGGAAGATAAGCTACTTTCAGGTTTTTTCGAGATGGAAAATTCGGTAAGAAAAAGAGAACGGGATTTTCTTGCAAACAGTGTAAAGGGCTTTTCCGGGTATTTTCGGTCCTGCGCAAAAAACGAACATCGAACATCGAACGCCCAACGTTGAACATCGAATAATGAAATCGCTCCGCTTCGCCAGTTTATAGTTTATAAAAATAGGCAGAATACCTTATTCAAAATTCGATGTTGGACGTTCGATGTTCGACGTTCATCTTTTAACATGTTCGATATTCAATCTTTAAGGTTTCTCGCCGATTATCCTAAGCCCCTCCAGCGTCAGGTCCGGTTCAACAGATTCAATTGACTTTGCAACCTTGCTTATCAGTGTCGCAAGACCTCCGGTTGCAACTATCTTGGGGTTTGTGCCCATCTCCTCTTTCATACGTTTCACGATTCCGTCCACAAGTCCTGCATAACCAAAGATGATGCCGGATTTTATGCTGCCCTGGGTATCTTTGCCCACAACTTTTTCAGGTGGCACCATAAGGTCAACCCTTGGTAGTTTGGATGCTTTTTTAAACAAAGCTTCTGAAGAGATCATTATACCCGGGGCTATTGCGCCTCCCAGGTATTCTCCTTCAGGAGATATGGCATCAAAGGTGGTGGCTGTGCCGAAATCTATCACTATCAGACTTGTTTTATACTTGTTAAATGCAGCTGTTGCATTTACGATCCTGTCTGCACCAACCTCGGAAGGGTTGTCGTAAAGGTTGGGCATATCAACAGTTTCAGCATCAATCCATACAGGAGGATGATTTAAATATTTTCGGCAGAAAGAATCGTACATTGCCATAATGGGTGGCACAACGCTGGATATGACGGTCCTGTCAATACAGGAAAGGTCGATGTCGCTCTCCCTAAAAAGGCCGGCAACAAGGAGACTAAACTCATCTTTGGTAGTATCTCTTTCCGTTCGTATCCGCCAGTCCTTCACGAGCTTTTTTTTGTCAAATACTCCTATGACGGTATTCGTATTCCCCACATCTATTACAAGAAGCATTTTGAATATTCCTCTATTCAGCGGTTTTTATTGCATCGATAACTTGTACTGTTGTCCGGGTACTTGCCACATCATGGACCCGTACCATGTGTGCCCCGTTTAGTACTGCAGCAGCCACTGCTGCCTGGGTGCCGGTTTCAACAGCAGAAATGCCTGATTTCAGATCCTTTTGACTATTTTCCTTAAGGAGGTTTCTTATAAAAGCTTTTCTTGACGGGCCCACAAGAATGGGAACATCCAGTGACTCAAATTTACCTATATGTTTTAGCAGGGAGAAATTATGGTCAACTGTTTTCCCAAAACCTAGTCCAGGGTCAACAATTATTTTGGATTTGGGGATATTGTATTTGCCTGCCATTTCAATGGCAGTTTTAAGGAATTTTTTGATATCTTTGACAAGGTCATTGTAAACAGGCTTTTCCTGCATGGTTTTTGGGTTGCCCTTCATGTGCATGAGGATTACCGGAACATCAAATTTCCCGGCAACAGAGGCCATGTCAGGGTCAAGACGCATGGCCCCGACATCGTTTATCATAGATGCTCCGGCCCATATAGCCTGTTCTGCCACACTTGCCTTTGTGGTGTCTATAGAGATGGGGATCCGTACTTTTTTAGCAAGCTCTTTAATTACAGGTATTACACGCTTGGCCTCCTCCTGTTCGGACACCTGATCTGAAAAAGGCCGTGTGGATTCACCACCCACATCGATGATGTCTGCGCCTGATTTGACCATATTTAAGGCATGGGCAACGGCTGAGTTTGTGCTTAGGAATTCTCCTCCGTCTGAAAACGAGTCAGGGGTTACATTCAAAATACCCATTATACAGGTACGCTTGCCTAGTTTAAGGGAGTGTCCGCTCCATGAAAGTTCGTATGTCTTCATGTCCTATAGCGATCTTATTTCCGAGCCCTTAAACCATGTCCTGATCTGATTTGGGTTCCTCACTTTTTTTACTGTCTTTCCAGGCGGTCTTTTTCTGAGTGTCTGTAGATTTGTCCGAACCATCCGGTTTATCTGTTTTTTCCTGAGAGTCGTTTGACGCAAGTTTAATACCAGGTCTCATGGAACGGATAAGATCATCCAGTTCAGAGCCTTGCACAGTCTCTTCTTCCAGCAGAAGTTCCGCAAGCTTATGCAAAATGTCTGTGTTTTCATTTAATGCGCTTTTTGCAGATTCATAGCTTTTTTTAACAAGATTGTTTACCTCCTGGTCTATCTTTTGTGCTGTGTCTTCTGAGTAATCCCTGTGCTGTGCTATCTCCCGCCCAAGGAAAATCTGCTCTTCCTCCTTGGCATAGGATAAGGGGCCAAGACTTTCGCTCATACCCCAATTTCGTATCATCTTTTGTGCGATATCTGTCGCCTGTTTGATATCGTTTGATGCTCCGGTGCTTATGCGCCCGAAAACGATCTCCTCTGCAATCCGTCCTCCAAATGCAACACCCAGCTCACTTTCAAGCTGATCCTTATATTTAAAATCTCTTTCATCAGGCAGAAACCAGGTAATACCTGCAGCCCTGCCCCTGGGAATTATCGTTATCTTGTTAACCGTGTCAGTGCCGGGAAGGAAACGGGCAACAAGGGCATGTCCTGCCTCGTGGTATGCCGTTGTTCTTCTGTCATCCTCTCTTACAACTTTAGATTTACGTTCAAGCCCCATGTAGACCTTGTCCTTTGAGTCTTCAAAGTCTTTCATGGTGAGTTTCTCCTTGTCACGTTTGGCGGCGAGAAGAGCAGCTTCGTTTACTATGTTTTCAAGGTCTGCGCCCGAGAAACCCGGTGTTCCTTTTGCCAGCACAAGGGTATCCACATCCGAGTCTATGGGTGTTTTTTTCATGTGTACTTTAAGGATTTTTTCACGCCCTCTAATGTCCGGTAAAGAGACCACCACCTGCCTGTCAAACCGGCCCGGGCGAAGAAGAGCGGGATCCAGAACATCGGGACGGTTTGTGGAGGCTATCAGTATTACACCTTCATTTGATTCAAACCCGTCCATTTCCACCAGAAGCTGGTTTAATGTCTGCTCCCTCTCATCGTGGCCTCCTCCAAGGCCTGCGCCCCTGTGCCTTCCCACAGCATCTATTTCGTCGATGAAAATAATGCAGGGGGCATTTTTTTTGCCCTGTACAAAAAGGTCTCTTACCCTGGATGCGCC
>JAUXBD010000071.1 GCA_030619585.1 Desulfobacteraceae bacterium | reverse complement strand
GTTTGGTCGCCTTTGGTGATCTGTAACCCATGGATATCCTTTTTGTCAAACTCCATAACAAATTTGCTTCTGAGTTTCTCTACGGTCTGGTTAAAATCATTTCGAAAATTGTCGCTTGCGAGAAACACATTAGGATTGTCTGCCAGCTTTACAAATGTGTGGTTGTATGATGAGGCTGTTTTACCTATATCAAACTCCCGGCAAACCTTATCTCCAGTCCATGCCTTAACATGGATTTTGATATCATCGTTAAGATCATAGAGGCTGTAGTTTTTTGATTCAGATACCAGGTCTGTCAATGACAGTTTTTCAATGGCATCAACTATTTTTTTAACTTTGTTGTGATCCGTTGGATACCCTTCAGTCCCTGTTTCCCACTTTTCATCTTTTTTGTTTAATACAAATGTGGAACCTTTCTGGGAGACCTCAACCTTGGAAAAGTCTTTTCCTATATTTTGGGTGATTTTTGGGAGTTCATAATGGGTTTTATCTGAACTTCTCATATAAAGGTACAAGGAGAGAGCAACTATTACTACTACAAGTATTATATATTCTTTTTTTATCTTCATTGTTATCCTTTCCTATTTTTGAAACATCATCTTTATATGGTTTTTTCTGGAGTGCCTTCGAAAAAGTACAATAAGACCAAAGACAACTACCATCACAGGAAGGCCTGCGATATTAAAAAATTTAACAAAGGTTTTCGTACCCGGCTCGGTTTCGGCCAGGGGGTTGAAACGCTGTACTTTGCTTCTCATGGCAGCTGTTGCATCGTTATTGTTGAGAGAATCAAGCACATTCATCACAAAAGTTGAGTTGGGGCTTTGTCCCTCCGGGTCAAGAATATTGTCCTTTAGTATTTCAGATGACGCAATGATAAATATTTTCCCCGGTTTCCCCTTGGAGATGAAGTCGCCTTCACCTTTAATCTTGTCTATTTCAGACTGTTTTTCATCTTTCTTTTTATCTTCAGGCTTTTTATCTTCAGATGTTTGGCCTTCCTTTTCTTGTGCCCCTTCTTCAGATGCTTTTTCCCTGATTGGTATTGTCTTGCCCGCAAAATAGCTGGGGAACTCCCCCTCGACTAAATAGGCAAGGGTTATGCTCTTTTTCTCTTCATCTGATTTGGGTGGTGTCATGAACATGGGATTTAGATTGATTCTATCCTTCATCTCCCAGGACTTTTCCGATGAGGAAAACAGTCTGCGGGCAACAAGGTTGTTTTTTGAAATACGTTCTTGATCAATGGTAACAGGAGAGACCTTCAGGACGATAAGGCCCTTGATATTGTCCATAAAGGCAAGGTCATTGTTTATGAATTCGTTCTTAATGATAGGAGCGAAATAGATTTTTCTTTCACCTCCCCCAAACTGTTGCGGAGACGATTGCTTGTAACAGCTTTCATCCATAACATAGGACTTTTTAACGCTTATACCGTAATGGGATAACAGCTTTTCTATCCCGGTATTGAGGGGAACATAGCTGGGCCCCTGGTTATACATGTAAAGATTGTTTTGTTGCGGCATAACTTCGTGAAAGGTCTCCATGAACAGGGCAAGGCTGTTTCCCCTCATGATATGCTGGTCAATCTGGAAAAGTTCATAATCTGTAAATTGCTCTTTCGGGCCTGCTATAACAAGGCATTTAATGCTTTTCGGTATATCCTGTTCTTTAAGACTTATTTCTTTGATACTGTAGTTTTCCGAAACAAGGGCCTGGAAATTTGTGAGGGAATCCATGCCCTGCTGCTGGGGTTGCCCCATCATTTGTGGCGCAGAGAGTGTGAGGGAGCCGTGATCAGCTAAAAACCCAAGGTCTTCGTTGATATCGATCAAAGATTCAATGCTTTCGCTTATGATCTCTTCTAAATCACTTGTTTCCGTGAGCTGGTAGTGTGTACCGATCAAAGGTATCCTTAATACCTGAATAAGCGGTATTGTAATGGCCTTGTCTTTATGTTCCAGAACAAGGCCTATGGCTCCTTCTCCCGGCTGAATTTTCCCGTTTGAAAGGGCCGGCCACTGCAGGCTCATGATGTTGTGCTTTTTTACCTGTTCATCAAGGCCTTTGCCTGTTGAAGGATCAAGATATTCAAATGCAAGTTTTCCATAATTCTTAACGTTTAATTTGTTTGCAATAGTTTCAATTTCATCGGGAAGTTGCCCAAGATCCTTGATTTGCATGAAAGGGGCGACGATTTTCAAAGAGGATGAGAGAAACAGCTTTATTTTAATCTTGTCGGAAAGGGCCAAAAGAGCGCTGATCTTGTTATTCATTTTTCTTATGGCTGTGGTAAGTTTGTACTCCAAACCATCGGTTGATGTGATTGTGGGTATCTTTTCAATTATATCTCCGTGAATCAACACAAGGCCCATATATGCCTTTTTGAATTTCACCTCATCTTTTTCAACTATCCGGATCTGAACCGGATGAATCCCGTAGTTTTTGGCAAGCTCGCTGTTTTTTGCAGCCTCCATATTTGCACTGTCTCCTTCAGGGCTCACATCATAGAATTTATAGTTAAAATATTTGTTTGCGCTGATGGAGTATTCTTCCAAAAGGTCGTGCAGGTATCTTTCCGTATTATTATGTGGGGCCGGAAGGTTTTTTGTGAAAAACACATTTATGGTCAAAGGTTCTGAAAGTGTTTTAACAACCTCTTTACTGGCTTTGGAAATCGAATATATTTTGTTTTCAGTAAGATCAATCCTGAAAAACAGGGTGACTCCCGCCACATTTACAAGGATGATCACAACCAGGTATATTAAGAGTTTAAAATAGTTTTCCGGTTTGAAATTTACTGCCATTTTTATCTCCTTTATTTTTTCCCCTGCATTGCAATGTGTGTACTGTAAAGGCCAATGAAGCAAACACTTATAAAAAACAGAATATCACGTGAATCAATAATGCCCTTTGATATGTTCTGAAAGTGAGCATCTGCTCCCATATATCCTATAATTCCCACAAGGTTTCTCGGAATGAAAAAAAGCATCTTGTCTATAAGGAAAAGGGAAAAACATATGGCCATTGCAATAATAAAAGCTATGATCTGGTTTCGTGTGAGTGCTGAGGCAAAGAGTCCTATGGAACAAAAAGACGCGCCCAGAAGAATGGCTCCAATATAACCTCCGATGACAGGCCCCCAGTCAAGTTGCCCCATAAAGGATATGGCTATTGGATAGGCAATGGTGGGGAGCAGCATGGCAGCAACAAATGTAACACCTGCCAGGAACTTGCCCAAAATAACGTCCATAAATGTTACCGGCATTGTGAGTAGAATCTCATAAGAGCCCACGTTGAGTTCCTCTGAAAACAGTCTCATGGTAACTGCGGGAACTACGAAAGAAAATGTTATGGGCAGAAGGGAGAAAAAATTTCTAAGATTGGCCTGGTTGTACAGGAAAAAGGTTGAAAAGAAAAACCACCCTGTTACCAGAAGAAAAGTTGAGATAACAATATAGGCGATAGGGGATACAAAATAATCACCAAACTCCTTTTTAAAGATATTGATAACCTGCTTCATATTAATTCTCCTTGGTAAGTTCTCTGAATATCTTTTCCAGAGTTTTAGCCTCCTGGTGAAAGTCTATGATAGTCCAGTCGGTATTTTTAATTTTTTTGTATATCTCCTCTCTGGGGTCTGATGAGCCCTTACATGTTACACATATGCTAAGGACACTTTTATCATCCCGGCCATTGATCTGGGAAATGCTCGATATGCCCTCAATGGTATCAAGTTCTTTTTTTACCGATGCAATGTCCGCATTCAACAAAGAGATATTGATTAGAGACTCTTTACCCAATGACATTTTTAAGTTGTCAGCGCTGTCATCAGCCACAATCTTTCCCTGGTTTATGATAACAATACGGTCGCAGGTTGCTTCAGCTTCACTGAGAATATGGGTGGAGAAGATTATGGTTTTCTCTTTTCCTATCTGTTTGATGATTCTTCTGATCTCTACTATCTGGTTTGGGTCAAGGCCTGAGGTGGGTTCATCCAAAACCAGTATTTCAGGGTCACTCATCATGGCATGGGCAAGACCAACTCTTTGCTTGTAGCCTTTGGAAATCTCGCTTATGGACATATGCATTACACTGTTTAGACCGCAAAGTTCTGAAATTTCCTTCAGTCGTGAGAACTTTTTGTTTTTTTCTATCCCACGGATACTTGCAACATAACCAAGATAGTCGAAAACAAGCATATCATGGTACAATGGAGCGGATTCCGGAAGATAACCCATCAGCTTTTTAACCTCCAGATCCTGATTGGCTATATCTAAATTTTTTACGTGGATTGTCCCGGCAGATGGCCTTATATACCCTGTAAGCATCCGGAGCATTGTGCTTTTGCCGGCCCCATTTGGTCCCAAAAGACCCAGGATCTCTCCTTTCCTGATCTCAAGACTGATTTCGTTCACAGCGCAAAGATCATTATAATATTTGGTCAGACTTTCGACCTGTATCATAACTATTCTCCTTAATCCGGTTTAAATTTTTTTAAGAAACCTGGTTGCAGTTAATAATCAAAAGCTCTATATCATAAAGGTATTATGTATTTCAATAGGCATATATTTGATTTTTTCAACTTGCTTTCCTTTATTTATTTACGTTTAGAAAGATTTCGGTTAATAAGCTATTTTGATGCGTTAAATTAATGATTCTTTCAAACTAGTCAAGGGTATATTATGGACAAGATAAAAGCTGTTTCAGTCTTGGATGGGAGATACGGGAAATTAACACTAAACCTTCAGGATATATTTTCAGAATACGGTCTTATAAAGCACAGGGTTATAGTGGAGATAAAATGGCTGATATTTTTGGTTGGAGATTTGAAACTTGCCGAAGTCTCTGAACAAGATATTAAAAAGATTGATGCAATTGCAAAGAATTTTGATGTCGAAGCTGCACTTGAGGTGAAAAAGATAGAGGAGACAACAAACCATGATGTAAAGGCTGTTGAATATTATATTAAGGAGAAACTTATTGAAACAGGCCTGGACTCAATAAAGGAGTGGGTACATTTTTCATGTACATCAGAGGACATAAACAATACCTCCTATGCATTGATGATTAAAGAGGGAAGAATGTTGATTGTGGAAACCCTGTCCCAGGTTTTAGTTAATATAGAGGAGCTGGGGAAAAAATATAGATCCATACCCATGATGTCAAGAACACACGGACAGCCCGCCACACCCACAACTGTGGGAAAGGAGTTTGTGAATTTTGCATGGAGAATCAGAAGAGAGCTTAAGACTATTGAGAATACAGAGATCCTGGCAAAAATGAACGGCGCCACAGGAAACTTCAATGCACACCATTTTGTATTTCCCCATATCGACTGGATTGAAGAAAGCCAAAGGTTTATTTCAACACACCTTGGGGTAAAACCCCTTTTGTTTACAACACAGATAAATCCCTACAGCCATATTTCAGAACTCCTCCACGCCATGATAAGGGCTTCTTCCATTATTATTGATTTAAACAGAGATATGTGGGGGTACATATCTCTGGGATACTTCAAACAAAAGTTAAAAAAAGGCGAAATCGGCTCATCCACAATGCCCCATAAGGTAAATCCCATAGATTTTGAAAACAGCGAAGGCAATATGGGGATTGCCATATCCATAATGGAGCATTTGGCCGTAAAACTTCTCAACTCAAGATTTCAAAGGGACCTGACAGATAGTACTGTGCTTAGAAACCTGGGTGCTGTGTTTGGATATTTTCTCATAGGACTTAAAAGCACTTTAAAGGGGCTTGGTAAAATTGAACTTAATCCGAATGTTATCAAAAAGGATATTGCCGAAAACCCTGAACTGCTTGCCGAACCAATACAAACTGCAATGAGAGTTTTTAATGAAAAGAATCCATACGAAAAACTAAAAGAGCTTACCCAGGGTAAAAAAGTCACGCAAAAGGAACTTGACGGTTTTATTGACAGACTTGAGACCGTGCCTCCTGATTATAAAAAGAGAATGAAAGACCTAACAGTTGATAAATATATTGGACTTGCCAAAGAGCTTGTTGACAGGTATTTTTCTTATTGATTATGGGCATATTAACAAAGATATGGCTTAGCTTAAGTATTTTGATCGTGGGGTATTTCATCTCCATGGCCCTTGGTTTTGTTTCAGGCCGGCAAACAGAGTCCTGCTTGCATAATGTGTCGGAATATCTATTCCCTGCCGCTACCCAAAGTCGGCTGTCTCTCACTGCATTTGATGAACAGATCAAGCTTTACAGAGAGGCTGTCATGGTGGGGGATGAGTCTTTCTTCGAATTGGCACTTACTAAATCCAAAGAAGCACAAAACGCGCTTGTTATAATATCCAAGCTTAAAGGTCTGGATAGAGAAATAATAGACAGTGTAAACGAGTGTGTGGAAAAATTAAAAGATTTTACAAAAGAAGCGCAAACCGTTTACAGGATGACAGAGATCTTCCCAAACGGTACGGAGGAAGGTAAGGAAGAAATAGAAAACCTTTTTGAAAGCAAGGCTATTATTCTTGCTGATCAGACAAGCCAGATAAGGGGAAAATTAACATATTTTGCAGAAGAATTTGCAAATGAACTCAAAACAGAACTGTCCGCCATAATCAATAATACAAAACAACAGCGATATCTTAATATAGTTGTGTTTTTTACTGTGGTAGTCAGCGCTTTGATTATGGTCTCGGTAATTGTAAACCGTACCATAAGCCGTCCCTTAAGAAAAACCCTTATGCTGGAAAAAGCAGTGGAGCAATCTGTCGACGGTATCGCGGTTACCGATCTGAGCGGAAAGCTGCAGTTTATCAACCATGCATGGGCTTTCATGCACGGATATGAAATTTCTGAGTTGATAGAAAAAAATGTGGGGTTGTTTCATACTGAAGAGCAGTTCAAAAATGAGATTATACCTTTTAATCAAACAGTAATAAAAAATGGCTCTTATGCAGGAGAAGTCTGGCACAAAAGAAAAGACGGCACTGTATTTCCTGTATTTCGTACTGGGAATCTTTTGACAGGCCACGATAAAAAGACTGATAGCATGGTATGCCATGCCCGGGATATCACAGAGCG
>JAUXBD010000018.1 GCA_030619585.1 Desulfobacteraceae bacterium | reverse complement strand
GAGGTTTGGTCTGAATGAAATTAATATGATATTTTAGAAATTAAACTACTTTTGAATACAATATATTTTTCTTTTGTGAAAGGCCTTTGTATCCCACACATGTCATATCTCAGGAACTAACTGCCGGAGGAATGTTCCCCCGGTTGTTTTTAAATTTTCGGTTTGCTAAATTCATCAGCCAGAATAATATGGCAGACTTTTTTGCAAACCCGACTCTTTTATAAATTGAACTTATAGAAGCAAATTCATTGTATGCCCAATCCCGTCCCATGCTTAACTCTTCTTCGGTAAGACCTATGGGTTTAAAGAGCACGTTACTTGTATGAAATTTCTCCCAGCCTATATCTTTCAAACGGCCCTCTTTTTCTAAATCGTCATAGAGGCGGGTTCCAGGATACGGCTTTAAGATTGCAAACCGAGCCGAGCCGAGCTTTGCTTTAATGGCAAAATCCAATGTTTTCTTAAACACATCCGGTGTGTCACCGTCAAAGCCAAATATGAATTCGCCCTGTACATTAACTCCATATTTTTGAACTCTTGATATGCTTTCAATATATCTGCCAGGATCAACAGGTTTGCCAATGGTTTTAAGCACATCCTTTTTGAGAGTCTCAAGTCCAAACAGGATGCTAAGGCATCCTGACCTGGCTGCCAGTTTACATGCTTCTTCATCGTATCCTAAATTCACACTTCCCTGTCCGAACCATTTTATTTTAAGGGGAATAAGCGCCTCAAAAAGTTGCTTTGCTCTGTCCATGTTGCCTACAATATTGTTATCAACAAAGAAAATGAACTTTTTTTTCATGGATTTTACCTCTTCCACCACCTCTTCAATTGGGCGGAATCGATATTTGGGCCCGTAAATAAGCCAATCCGAACAATACATACAGTTAAAAGGGCAGCCCCGTGAAGTCTCCACCAGGTTGCGAAATAGATATTTTCTCGGGAGGCATATATCCCGTTTTGGGAAAGGCATGTTGCTGAGATCCGGTTTGGTTTCAGATTCATATATGCCTGAAAGACGCCCGGCTTTAAAATCCTCAATTACATTTTTCCATACGCCTTCAGCTTCCCCCACAACCACTGCGTCAGAGTGTTTAAGCGCTTCTTCGGTCATGGCACTGGGGTGGATTCCTCCCAATATTACCTTTGTGCCCTTATCGCGGAACCTGTCTGCTATCTTGTATGCCTGGAAAGCGCTGGGTGTCAGGCATGTAATACCTACAAGGTCAACATGTTCTTTGTAATCAATATCCTGAATGTAGGCATCTGTGAATGATACATCCACATCTTTAGGAGTGTTTGCCGCCAGCACACACAGATTAAGGGGGATAGTTACATTGAATAATCTTTTATGGTTGAAATGTCTGTGCGTAGGATAGATAAGTTTTAATTTCATGCTATTGATAGATCTCTATTTGTTTTACTTTAGTCCGACTCTTTTCTAAAAAAGCGCATCCACAAACTGCTTTGGGTCAAAATCCTGCAGGTCTTCTGCCTGTTCCCCCACACCTATATACGCAAGCGGGATGTTTAGGTCGCTGCATATGCTCACAACAATTCCACCTTTTGCAGTGCCGTCAAGTTTTGTAAGGGCGATTCCTGTTACGTTTATAGTCTCAAGAAACAGCTTTGCCTGTGTCAGCGCATTCTGACCTGTAGTGGCATCAAGAACCAGCAGGGTTTCATGGGGCGCTTCAGGTATTTTTTTCTTTATGGTTCTATTGATCTTTTTTAGCTCCCCCATGAGGTTCTTCCTGGTGTGAAGCCTTCCTGCAGTATCAACCATTACAATGTCAACGCCCCTTGCAATCGCAGCTTCAACACTGTCGTATGCAACAGCGGATGGGTCTGCATTATCTCCGTGCTTTACAATATCAGCTCCCGCCCTTTCAGCCCATATTGTAAGCTGCTCGCTTGCGGCTGCCCTGAAAGTGTCGCTGGCAGCGATAAGCACCTTTTTACCATCTTTGGTGTACCGTGCGGCGAGTTTTCCTATGGTGGTTGTTTTCCCTACACCATTCACTCCAACAACCATGATAACATGGGGTTTTGCTAAACTGTTTTTCAAGGAGTTTGAAGGCGCTTTAAGGAAAGAGAGGATATCCTCTTTTAAAGAGGACTTTAGCTGACCAATATCTGAAATATCCGATGCTTTTTCCGAGAGTCTCTCCACAAGTTTCATTGTGGTTGGAACACCAATATCTGAAGTTATAAGAAGCTCCTCAATCTCTTCTAACATATTGTCATCAATCTTTTTGCTGTCAGCGAATATCGTGTCAAGGCTTCCCGAGAAGGTTTGGCGGGTCTTGGACAGTCCGTTTTTAAGGCGCTCAAAGAATCTTACAGGTTCTTTTACAATCTGCTCCCCTTGAACTTGAATTTTTTCAACAGGGGCATCTTTGACCGGAGCGTCTGTTTTTTTCTTTTTTACAGCTTCAGCCTCGGTTTTCTGCCGCCTGCCGTTGATTTTTTTTATAAGACGCACTATCTGAAAAAGAAAAAGAATAAAGGTGAGACATGCTATGAGCACCCACCAGCAGATAGGTGGTATTATATTAGAAATAATTGCTATTTTATCAAGAGCCGTATCAGGTAGGGCATGGATTACACTCTCAAGCACGCTTATTATCTGTTGTTTCATTTTTTCAGTGTCATTCCAGGTTTACCGATACAATCTGGGATATGCCCTTTTTTTGCATGGTAATACCCAAAAGGATATCGGCAAACTCCATGCTCCTTTTATTGTGTGTTACCATTATTATTTGTGATTTCTCACCAATGGTTTTTACAAGATCATTAAAACGATAAACATTGGCATCATCAAGGGGTGCATCAATTTCATCCATAAGGCAGAAAGATGCGGGTTTAAGGAGAAATATTGAGAATATAAAAGATATGGCGGAAAGGGCTTTTTCACCACCGGAAAGAAGACTCATTCTTGTGAGTTTTTTCCCGGGAGGGTGGATCATAAACTCCACTCCGGATTCTAAAACATTGTCAGGCTCGGTTAATACAAGCTTTGCCGTACCGCCGTCAAAAAGGCGTGGAAATACTTCCTTTAGTTTGTCATTAATCTCATCAAGTGTTTTTAGAAACAGATCCTTTGTGATTTTGTTGGTCTTTTTGATAACAGTGTGAAGGTCTGCCAGTGCTTTCTCAAGGTCATCTTTTTGTGAAGTGAGAAATTCATCTCTTGTTTTTAGTTCCTCATACTCCTGAATAGCGCCGAGATTCACATCACCGATTCTTGCGATTTTTTCTCTAAGTTGAGTTAAGTCCTCCTCCATCTCTGTCTTAGAGGTTTCGAGGTTGTTCAATTTTTCGGAAAGTTGTGACCGAAACAGTTTAAGTGGTTGGTGATAGCGCTCCTCAATCCGGTTTTCTATATTTTCCAGTTTTATTTGAAGCTGGGATTGCTCAACTTCAAGATAACGTAATTTTTCAAGGTCCTTTTCCCGCTTGCCCTGTATCTTTGATATAAGCTCACCGTGTTCTTTTAGCTTATCTTCAATGGCCTGGAAGTCATCTTCGCTGATTTCAAGTTTTTGATTAAGCTCCTTGAACTTATCATACATCTCAGACAGGTTCTGTTTATGCGCGGCTATTTTTTCTTTTTTACTGGCCCTTTTCTGGATTTTGGCTTCAATATCTGCAGAGAGTTGCTCGAGTTGTTTAATCCTGTCATTATAGAAAGCCTTAAGCCTCCTTAATGTGTTGGTTGAGTTGTCAAGCTTTGCATTTAATCCGGTGAGAGCAAGTTTTATATCAACAACTTTTTGGTTAAACTCTTCCAAATCTACGGACACGGAATCGATTTTAGAGGATCTGTCTGTTACATTGTCCTGTGCCTGTTTAACATCTTGCTCTGTCTTGGCTAATTCATTGTAATAACTTGACATCTCGTCGTCAATGTCGCTTTCTTCGCCCAAAAGCTGTTCATGCTCAAGGGCTACTACCTCCAGATGATGAAGAGCATGTTTTAAGTTCTCTGTTGTTTTGTAATATGATTTTTGCGCTTCAAGCTCGTCTTGCGTTAAGTTGTTTTTGTGCTCAACTTGTTTCTGCAGTTCAATTTCATTGTCACGCACAGATGACTCAATCCCTTTTTGCAAAGTTTTTTCAGATTCCAGCTGCCTGTCAAGATCGGCAACCTTGCCTGCCAGCTCCTTTAGCTCATTTTTTTTTGCAAGTATCCCGGAGAGTTTGTCTTTGCTTCCCCCAAGCATTATGCCTTTTGGAGATATAAGATTGCCCTCTTTTGTTACTATGGTTTTGGGATAATGGCCGTTTGATTTACAAAGGCTGTTCCATGTTTTGACAGCTTCTTGAATATCATTGACAACCACCACATCTGAAAACATAGCTTGAGCGATATCTTCAAACCCGTCCTTTATTGAAACATGGTCCAGCAAGAGTTGCAAAGAGGGTTGTGTTTCGTTGTTAGAGGACTGCGCTTTTATTTTTTTAACCGATGAAACCGGAATAAATCCGCTGCGACCGGCACCGCTTGTTCTAAGATAGTCTATGGCATCAACGCCTGTTTCTTGGTCCTTGACAATTATATATTGTAAGGATTCTCCAAGAACAGCTTCAACAGCAGTCTCAAAGCCTGGCTGGGGTTCAATCATATCTGCCATAATACCAATGATGTTGCCGTTTTTCAGCCTTGAAGAGGGCTGGATCTCCTGGTTGACAACGCCTTCGCCCTTTTTCATTATGGCTTTGACCCCGTCTTTATACCACTCGAAATTGTCATCCATCTTTTTTAAGGCATTATACCTGGATTTTAACTTATGCCTTTCAAGCTCAAGGGTTTGTACAAGCTTTACTTTTTCGCCAAGGATTTTGCTTTTTTCTTCAAGTTTTTTTCTTGCAGCATCTATCTTGCTGCTTAACTCCTCGATTTCCTTTTTGAATGATTCCAGGGTTTTTTTAGCCTGGGCCTCTTTTTCCCTAAATTCCCCGGCTTTTTTCCCGGCTATCGCCTCCTCTTCTGCAGTTCTTTTGAGACGTCTGGCAAGGCTCTCTTTGTTGTTTGAAGCGTTTTGATAGATATTTTTATACTTGGCCTCTTTTGCAACCAGCTCCATGAGTTCTGTCTTGTATGTGTTAAGCTCGGTGTTTAACCGGTCCAGTTTAGCTCTCAGGCTTTGAGAAAGAAGATTTTCCTTTTCAAGTAACTCTTTTTGTATCCTCACCTCTTCTTGAATATCGGCTTCGCTCTTTTCAACTTCCTGCATCTCCAGCTTCATTTTTAAGTTCTTTTCATCAAGATTCTTGCCGGCAGATTTAAGTTCTTCAACTTCAACTGTAAGCCGTTCCACATCTTTCTTTAGATGGGCAAGATCATTTTCTATCCGGTCGGTATCTCTCTGTGTTTCAAATTTAAGGGTTTTTTGCTGGGAGATCTCCATGTGTTTCCTGGTACGATTTACCTGTATCTCCTCAACAAGAGCGTCCAGTTTTCCGAGCTTGGATGTGTGCTCAAATTCAGTGTCTTTAAGTTCTTTTAGCACTAATGCTGTTTTTTCGATCTTGGCTCTAAGCTCTTCATGGTCAATCAGAGATATAAAAACATCAAGATCTTTGATACTCTCCCTGTGTTTTTTAAACATTTCAGCCTTTCTTGCCTGACGGTTAAGGCTGCTCATCTGTCGTTTCACTTCAGCAATTATATCAGTCACACGAAGTAGGTTTTGTCTTGTTGATTTTACTTTACGCAACGCTTCTATCTTGTGATTTTTATACCTTGTAACTCCGGCAGCTTCCTCAATAAAAAAGCGCCTTTCTTCAGGCCCTGCGTCTGTAATAGCTCCTATGTTTCCCTGTTGTATTACAGCATAGGATTTTGCCCCCATACCGCTTCCTAAAAATATATTATTGATGTCCTTTAATCTGCAGGGCTGCTTATTGAGAAAATAGGACCTTTCCCCTGACCTGTATAGACGCCTTGTTATTTCTATCTCGCTAAAGTCCTTGAGCTCTTCAGGAGCGCTGCCATTGTCATTTACAAGGGTCAGGGAAACCTCTGCCATATTTAGCGGGGGTCTTCCGTCAGTGCCTGAAAAGATGATATCTTCCATGGATTTTCCGCGCAGCTGTTTAACGCTCTGCTCGCCCATTACCCACCTGAGTGCATCAACCACATTGCTCTTCCCGCAACCGTTGGGTCCTACAATTGCTGAAATACCGTTGGGAAATGATATTCGGGTTTTATCCACAAAGGACTTGAAGCCCGTTATTTCAAGCTTTTTTAGTTTCATATGAGAATATCTCCCGATTTTGTTTTTTCAGTAGAGAATTTAATAGCAGACAACAATCCTTTTGTAAAGGGAAAAACACAAGTTAGGGGGGGTATTAGCAATAAAGGCACAAGATGTTGTATGAACTTGAATCCCTTGGGGTTGGTTTCCCCACTGCTTGCGGCGTTACAAATGAGAATTGTGCTTAACCCCCCGTCTGCCTGCAGCGGGGTAGTTTATTTAAAATATAATTGACAATGAAATAGCACTATGGTTAATTAACTGATCTTATAATTTTGAGAATACCCCAAGTGGTAGGAGAAAAGCAAATGAGCAATGGCGGGCAAGAACAGAATATCGATTTTACAGTTGACAAAGATAATTTATACCGTGAGGAATCAGTTACCGACCTCAAGATAGCATCTATCAGGCGGTTGATACCTGTAAAACTTGATGGAACAGAAGACAAGAGCAGAACGCATATATTTATTGGTCATACCCAATTGATGTCTCCACAGGGACCGGTGCCGCTTCAGGCTCCGTTGGAGGCAAATAATATCGAGGAGGCTTTGGGTGCGTTTCCGAAAGCCATGGAGGGAGCAATGGCCAAGATGGTTGAAAATATTAGAAAAATGCAGGAAAAACAGCAGCAGCAACAACAACAGCAGCCGCAGGGGCAACAAGGGGATGGTTCACGGATTATTATGCCTGGCAGATAATATTGAATCCCCTTCCCCCGCTCAAAGTCCGGGACCTTCGGCTTGAACTTGAACAAAATATCTATACGTGGACAATAACCAAAGCATTAACCAAATCATTAACCAAATCATTAAATTGGTAAATCCTAAGGGCTCACTCAAAAATAACTTCACATTTTGGAAGCCGATTCATCCTGTCTGGCTGCGTTGTGAAAACTCGACATATGTTTAATATGCCTGCGTTTTCACGCCTTGCCATCCAGGCGACTCAACCCCCAAAATTGTGAACTAATTTTTGAGTGAACCCTAAGAATTTTAATGCGAAGCTTTGGGTTTAATTCCCCGCTGCTTGCAGCGTTTAAATGGAGTATTCCATAAGTAGATACCCCGTCCGCTTGCGGCGGGGTAGTTTATTTTCCCCCTATCAATAACAAATGTTGTGGTTCTCGATTCATTATGGTATCAGATTACAATGACATTAATCATGTTATTGGAAAGTGCAGTACTTTGTAATCATTATGCATTTTTGATGAAGGGCCTATATGGCTTCAGAAAAGAATCTGACCAAAAATAATAGGGAAAGAGAACTTTTAAACCGTATATACAAAAGTCACTTACATGGGACCATTGTCCGACTTGCTGTGTTTTCGCTTGCATGGCTATTTGGGCTGGTCTTTTTTTTTGTTGACCATATAAGGTTCGATAACTTTATAGGCATAACCATTTCATTTGCATACCTTGGAATTGTAACCTCCGCAATACTTTTGGTACTTAAATATCTTCCCAAATGGAATTTTTATAGATATTTTTTATTTCTATATGATCAGCTTGAAGTTATGGGGTATACCTCTGTTATATACTTTATGGGAGGCATTAAGGCGCTTTACCTTTCTCCCATATATGCATTGTTAATTATGTATAACAGTGCGGAGGGGCCTCGAAGGTATCCATTTATTATAGCATCATTTTGCTCGGTTAATCTTGGTATCATGGTCGCATTGCAGTATTTTGGCATTATTCCGGATAAGGATACTGTGTTCCAGGTTTATATGAGTGGAAACCACCAGGTATCAATCTTTTTTTCTAATGTTGTAATACTTTACGCAGTTGCATTAATCTCATACTACACTGCGGCCAGAATGAAGAAACAGAGGGGCAAGCTGCGTCTGCAAGCTGCAAGCCTTGAGGAAAGAGAAGTAAGACTAAAAGAGGCTAGAGATGAAGCCTGGAAAACAAACAAAGCAAAAAGCTTGTTTCTGGCTAACATGAGTCATGAGATCCGAACTCCCATTAACGGGGTAATCGGTATGACTAATCTGATACTTGGTACCAAGCTTGACGAAGAGCAGCTTGAGTATGCCAGGACAGTACGTACATCTGCAGACTCTCTTTTGTTCTTGATTAACGACATCCTGGATTTTTCCAAGATAGAGGCCGGGCAGCTTAACCTGGAGGTACTGGACTTTGATCTGAAAATAGCCGTGGAAGATGTAATTGACATGCTGGCCCTTCGCGCCCACAATAAGGGACTGGAGCTTACCTATTTGATAAATGACGATGTCCCGGTGAATTTGAGCGGGGATCCGGGAAGGCTCAAGCAGATTCTTATCAACCTGGCAAATAACGCGATTAAGTTTACTGAAAAAGGGGAAGTGTTTATTAGTGTCACACTGGAGGATGAGACAGACTCCGGTGCTGCCATACGCTTTTCTGTGAAAGATACCGGCATAGGCATACCTGAAGATTATTTGGGAAACATTTTTGAGTCTTTTTCACAGGGCGACAGCTCAATGACCCGTAAATTTGGCGGGACAGGGCTGGGACTATCAATTTCAAAGCAGCTCGCAGAGATGATGGATGGGCAAGTGGGGCTTGAAAGCAAAGTAGGAGAAGGTTCAACTTTCTGGTTTGCGGTTGTTTTTGAAAAACAACAGGAAAGCTCAATTGAAAAAGTCATTATTCCAGGCGATATCAACGGTAAGAAAATTCTGGTTGTGGATGACAGCAAGACAAACCGTATGATACTGACTCAGCAGCTTCAGTCATGGGGTTGCTGCTTTGATGAAGCCGCAGACGGCAAGCAGGCTATCCAAAAAATAAGGCAGGCAGCTGAGGCAAATGATAAGTTTAGCGTCGCGATTATCGATATGCAGATGCCTGATATGGATGGTCAGACACTTGGGCAGAAAATTAAAGAAGATCCTTTGATAAAAAACACCGTAATGGTCATGTTAACCTCAATAGGCCAAAGGGGAGATGCGGCAGAGGCAAAAAAGGCAGGCTTTGCCGCCTATCTTTCAAAACCTGTAAAGGGGTCCCAGCTTTTTAATTGTCTTGTTACTTTATTTGGTAAAGGCAAGGGGTTTTCTGACGATAATGATAGCCCTGAGCTTATTACCCGTTTTACACTTAAGGCAATGGCCAAACTTAAGGCT
>JAUXBD010000370.1 GCA_030619585.1 Desulfobacteraceae bacterium | reverse complement strand
TCTGTTCCTGCCATAGCTTCATGGAAGGTGCCATAAACCACAGAGCCTTTATGATGCAATGAACGGATCGGATGAATCACAAATTTTAAGGGATCTCTAAAATGCCCAAAAAGTGAAAAGTATTTTCTTGCCTCAGTTTTCCCCCCAAACATTTTATATATAGGGGTTATGTCAATATCCAACCACCTAAAACGCCCGGCCTCCCACGCCTTTTTGTATCGATCCATAAAATCATCTTCATCAAGCGCAGCTAACAAAATATTGGCCGCAAAAACAGCAGACAACCCCTTTGTTACTGCTGAAGCCCAAAAACTTCGGTACATTGCTTTTTCTTCCGGGCCACCGGCCTTAAAAGCTCCCACCATTGTACGTATATTTGATTCTGTCCAGTCAGGTGCCAGCAATCCCAGCCTCATGATATGCTGGATAGTTGGATCTCTACCCATTCTGCCATGATGCAATCCACCGAAGTCTGCATTGATAAGACGTGCCACCATTTTGGCACGCTCATTAACATCCATATCAGGATGCTTGCGTGTCATGTTCCGCAACTCTATCAAAGCAGCTTGAGTTTTCAGAGCAGCCCCAAAATTACCGAATAAAAAATTTGCTTGACGTTCCCTGAGATTATTTATTTTGTCTTTGATGGCTTTCGTGGTCGTCGTTTTATCAAGAATTTTTCCAAAAATCGTATTTTCTTGCCTTAAAATACCTTCTTCCCAATCCTGCATTTTAAACATGGTCAGGCCATTACGAACAAGAAGTTCTATTTCCGGCGTTAATTCATTTATAGCTTTCTTTCCTGCCTTAAATGTTTTTACGGGGCTCCATTCTGCTTTTGTTTTGTTCTTGGTGGGAAGATAATAGGATCGCAAAAATGCACAATGATGGAAAAAAGAAGTTACCAAAATCCATGACTTGAAAATCGCATTGTATTTGGTGAGAGTATCAATTCCCGGCAAACCCTTTAATCTTGAAATACCTAAAATTTTATTGAGATCCTTGGCAATTTCTTTAGATGTATAAAGTTCACGTTTTTCAAGAACAGTCCCCTTGTCTGTTATAAAGAAATTTTTGCCTTTAGGTCTCACTCTAACAACACCAGAAAGGCCACCTTCTGGATCTATGGGAATCTCTTTTAATTCTTCGCTTCCTTCCACCCTGAAAGAAACAGTTATCTCCGCATCACCTATATCTACAACACTACCTATCGCTTTATTTCCGTCTATTCGCACCTTATCACCCACAGCGAGTCCGGTTGCTTTGTCAATTTCCCTTTCTGCCAAATCGACATTGGCTGCAAATTCCCATACCTTAAAATTGGGATGCTCTATTTTTTTATCAGTGTCATTGATTTTATATGTCGAAAGCAAAGGACTGCCGTCTTGACGTTTCGTTTTACGCATTTCCGTAATAAGTTTTTTGTCTTCTATTACTCTGGCAATTTCATCCTTTAGAACATTCAGATTGCTTGTAGCTCCAGTAACTTGTAGCTCATAGCCTTCTGCTTGGCCCTCCAGAATAGTTTCAAAAACTCTGTGCTTTGCGTGCCTTGACGATGTTTTGAATTTTTGCAATACATCGGTTGTAAGCTTGTTGTCTATTTTCCAGGTTCGGGCAACATAGTTGTCCAAGACATTACGGATAACACCAGCCCCAAGCGCCATCTTGCCTATTTTTTCGTATTCACCTGCTATGTGATCAGCCAAAACTTTCAGTTCTGGATTGCCCTCAATGGTTTGTGCAAGATCAACTATTTTCCTCTGTTCTTTTGTCAGTTTTTTATAAAATTCATCAAGGTGCCCAGGATTTCTTTTAAGATCAAGATAGACATGCATAGCCCTGTCAACATCTTGACACTTCTTGTCAAATATTTTCTTCCCAAAAACGTTTTTGGTTGTGCTTATATTATTTTTAATGCTTTCCTGTAACTTGTTTTTTTCAACTGCACTCCTAAACTCGGCCCAGTCCTTATTGCCGAACCAATCATCTTTTTGTTGTTCGTAGGAAGATGCTATTTGCGGAGGCTTCTGTTCTTTTTTCAGTTCTCCCAACTCACCAAGGAGTTTTTGGGCGCCGGGAGTCAGTGTTGGATGTTCTTTTTTGTATTCGGCTTCAGGCTCGAGCAATCCCCTCGCTGGTTTTATTCTGCGTCCTCTTTTCTCAAAAGAACCTGGGTGGGCTTCTCTCAAGCTATATCCCTTGGCATCTTGAGCATCTAAAAGCCAACTCTCAAGTCCGGGCTTGGCCCACGTCACCACGCGCTTCACGTCCTTAATATCATGAACTAAAATTACGGTTTTGGCCGCATTGTGACCTTTAGCTTGCTGCTTAACAATTTCTCGTAAATTTTTCTTTTTCAGAATATTCTTGTCATGTGCAGTCCAGCCAACAATATTGTTGCCACTATCTACATAAACAAAACATGCCTTTGATTCGTCAAATGCAAGACTTTTCCCAAAGGCTGCCGTTGCTCCCGGTCCTGTCAGCAAAGGTCCTTTCCCGGTCATCCATTCGCCAGTACCGGGGGTTACTTTG
>JAUXBD010000242.1 GCA_030619585.1 Desulfobacteraceae bacterium | reverse complement strand
TGCGTCTTTGCGTTAAAAACAGCCGTCGACAAGATAAATGCATTCTGAAAACAGTTTGAGCTTACCAAAATTGATATAGCCGCAAAAAGGCGCAAAAGAAGCAAAAACACTACAGCAGTAATAATATGGTGGTTATATTTTCAAAAAACACGACTTTAGACTTTTAAATAGACCATCAAATTTTAAAAAATAATTAGAGCGGCGAAACATGCTCCAGCTTGTGAATATGCAAAGATAATGTTAAACCTCAATTGAGTTAAACAGGATCCCTGTCTATGGTCTCTATGTTTAAAGCATATTAAAAATCGTATAAGCCGAAAGGAGAAAAACCAATGAAACTCTGTACTTTTGAGGTAAAGACGATACTGGGAGTTAAAAATCGATATGTAAATCCCTAAATATAATAAAGGAAAGAACCAATGAAGCTTAAGGAGATAGCAAAAAACGTATATGCCTGTATGCAGCAAGACTGCGGGTTTGGATGGAACAACGCAGGTTTTGTGAATTTTGGGGGAGGACTTGTTGTTGATACATTTTATACCCTGGACCGTACACAGAAGATGATAGGGCTGTACGGATCAATAAATCCCGAACCTGTGCGCTATCTTGTTAATACACACCATAACGGCGATCATACCTGGGGGAATCAGCTTTTTACGGATGCTGAAATTATTGGTCATCGTCTATGTGCTCAGGCAATGGAAAATGATTCACCTCCTTTTGTTGTTCAGGAGTTTATGTCCTCTAAGGATATTCCCATTGGAATAAAATGGGTTGCCGACGATATTCGTGCGTTTGATTTTTCGGGCATAGAAGTTACCCTGCCAAACCATCTGATAGATGATCGGCTCGATTTAGATCTGGGAGGTGTTGCATGCCATATTATTTATGTGGGGCCGGCCCACACAGCTTCAGACCTGATTATTCACCTTCCTGAACAGCAGATTGTTTTCGGTGGTGATGTCCTCTGGAATAGATGCACACCTGTTGCATGGGAAGGAACCCATGCAAAATGGATAGAGGCAATAGATCTTGTGCTTTCGTTCAATCCCAAAGTGGTTGTCCCAGGCCACGGGGCGTTATGCGGGGTCGCTGAGGTGAAAAATCTGCGGGACTATCTTGAACTTATCTACGAAGAAACAAGACGCCATTTTGATAATGGTCTGTCAACTCTTGATGCTTTAAAGCAGATGGACCTTGGACCCTATATGAACTGGACCCAGCCGGAACGCGCGGTATCGATAGTACAAAGGGCCTATAGGGAGTTTCGCAATGAACCGTGGGATGCACCTATCGACGTTATAGGGATGTACACAGAGGGCCATAGGTTGCGCACCTACTGGGATGGACTGACACGATAATAAATATGTATTAGGGCAAAGAGTGGATGAGATTTACTTTGATACCTGTGTTAAAAAAGCCATTGCTGTGATGAGCTGTCCAATGAACATTATATTGACTTTGTTTGTGTTTACATATACTCAACATGGCTTGAAACTGTTGAGAATATATACAAACATGCTATTATCCTAAGTGTTTTTGTTTAAATTTAGGAAGGGAACTGTGCTATGGTAAAATTGGACTTTGACAAAGTCGGCGGACTGATTCCTGCTATTGTGCAGGACCATAAAACAGGTGAAGTGTTAATGCTTGCATTTATGAATGAGGAGGCATGGGAACATTCTCTTGCAACGGGCAGGGCCACCTATTACAGCCGCTCAAGGCAAAAACTCTGGATAAAGGGCGAAAGTTCGGGAAACCTGCAGCATATCAAGGAGATAAGGATCGATTGCGATAATGATACGGTTCTCCTTAAAGTTGAGCAGGTGGGGGAAGCCGCCTGTCATACAGGACATAGAAGTTGTTTTTATCAAAAAGTTGAAGACGGGGCGGTACAGGTGGTGGGAGAACCTTTGTTTGACCCTAAGGAGGTATATAAAAAATGAAAGATGTTTTAAAGCTTGGACTCCCCAAGGGCAGTCTTCAAGATGCCACTGTTGCCCTTTTCAGACGTTCCGGATGGAAAATTAATGTTAACAGCCGCAGCTATTTTCCTGAAATAAATGATGACACAATTGAATGCGCCCTGTGCCGGGCCCAGGAGATGGCCGCCAATGTTCAGGAAGGTACCCTTGATGCCGGCCTCACCGGCATGGACTGGATCGCTGAGAACAATTCAGATGTGCATGTGGTGCAAGACCTTGTATATTCAAAGGTCAGTGCACGCCCTGCCCGTTGGGTCCTTGCTGTTGCATATGATTCACCCATAAAAAAACTTGAAGACCTAAAGGGCAAAAAGATATCAACTGAACTTGTTAAATTCACCGAGCGTTATTTTAAAGAGAGGAACATTGATGTAAATGTTGAATTCTCATGGGGAGCCACTGAAGCAAAGGTGGTTAACGGCCTTGCAGACGCCATTGTGGAGATTACTGAAACTGAAGCAACTATAAAAGCCCATGGCCTCAGGATCATTCACGAATTGATGCAGACCAATACACAGCTCATTGCAAACCATGACGCATGGAAAAATCCCGTAAAAAAAGAGAAGATCCGGCAGATAGCCCTTTTGCTCAAAGGGGCTCTTTTGGGTGAGAAACTGGTTGGCCTTAAGATGAATGTTCCTGAACCAAAATTGAACAAGATAGTGTCTTTACTGCCAAGCCTTAATGCGCCGACAGTTTCAAACCTGTACCAATCAACATGGTTTTCTGTGGAAACAGTGGTTGACTCAGGTGTTGTAAGGGATCTTATACCGGAACTTCTTAAAAGTGGCGCCGAAGGCATTGTTGAGTATCCTCTTAACAAAGTGGTATGAAAGGCAACAAAGAAAAGTTCATAGGGTGTAAGGGGCAGTAGATGATTGCTAAGCGTGCTGAAGAAATTACATCTTTTATTGTAATGGATGTCCTGGAACAAGCCTATGCAATGGAACAAGAGGGCATCTCCGTAATACACCTGGAAGTAGGCGAGCCGGATTTTGACACACCTAAATGTATTAAGGAAGCTGCATGCAGAGCTATTGAAGATGGGCATACCAGGTATACACACAGTCTTGGCTTGATTGAATTGAGACAAGCCATATGTGAACACTATCTTAACACATACAACGTGTCCGTAACACCTGATCGGGTGATGATCTGTTCAGGCACTTCACCTGCCATGCTGGCCCTGTTTTCGGTACTTATTGAAAAAGGGGATCAGGTAATTATTTCAGATCCCCATTATGCCTGTTACCCCAATTTTATAAGGTTTGTTCAGGGCAAAGCAGTTACAGTACCTGTTTATGAGACCGACGGCTTTCAGTACAGGCCTGAAGAGATTAAAAAAAAGATCACAAACAGAACAAAGGCAATACTGATAAACTCACCTTCCAACCCCACAGGAAACCTTCTTTCCAAAAGCCGCATGATGGATATTGCCGGGTTTGCACCCTATATTATTTCAGATGAGATATATCATGGTCTTGTTTATGAGGGAAAGGAGCACTCTGTTTTGGAGTTTACCGATAATGCTTTTGTGTTTAACGGGTTTTCAAAGCTCTATGCCATGACCGGCTTTCGCCTTGGCTATCTGATTACGCCAAGGCAGTTTATCCGGCCCCTGCAGAAAATGCAGCAGAACTTCTTTATCTCTGCAAACTCCATGGCACAATTTGCAGGAATTGCCGCCCTAAAACATGCACAAAAGGATGTGGCAAAAATGAAGAAAACCTTTAACATACGCAGGCAGTATATGGTAAAGAGACTAAGAGAGCTGGGTTTCGGGATAACAGTTGAGCCGACAGGCGCTTTTTATCTGTTTGCAAATGCGAAACATATCTCTAAAGATTCATACAGTCTTGCCTTTGACATACTTAAAAAGGCCCATGTGGG
>JAUXBD010000246.1 GCA_030619585.1 Desulfobacteraceae bacterium | reverse complement strand
GGCTCCGATTCGTGGACGATACATTCGTAATCTTGGAAAACAGTGAATTGGGTCCGTTCATTGCAGATATCAATTTAAGGTTAAGATGAAGATAAAGAGATCTGTTTCCATATTTATACTTGCACTGGCCGTTGTTGCACCTTTATTTGTAGGATCGGAAGTCCATTCAGCTGAAACAACTCCTGTTAAAGTAACCATTTTGTTTTTCAATGATATCCACGGTCACCTGAAGCCTTTTAATATAAGGACAGATAAAGGCCGAAAAGAGGTTGGTGGTATTGCAAGGCTGGCAACTCTGATTAAAAATATAGAAACTGAAAATGAAGAAAATAATGCCAAGACATTTTTGCTTGTGGCAGGAGATCTGCTACAGGGAACCCCCATGTCCACGATTTTTAAAGGGGTTCCTGATATCAAATGTTTCAATGTCATGGGCGTAGACGCAATGACCGTGGGAAACCATGAGTTTGATTTTGGTCTGGATAATTTTCTAAGATTAAAAGAGCGTGCCAATTTTCCGTTTCTTAGTGCCAATATTGTTTATAAAAAAACAGGAGAACAATTGGCAGAACCTTTTATCTCTTTAAAGATTACTGAGAATATAGAGTTGACTGTCATTGGTGTTACTACCGAAGAATTTTTAATTACCACAAATCCTTTGAATGTTGAAGCTTTAAAAGTACTGGACCCCATTCGCAGTGTAAAAGATGTTTTTAATGATGTAAAACAAAAAGGCCCGGTGATCTTACTTTCCCATTGCAGGCATAAGACCGACAGGGAAATCGCCAAAGCAATCCAAGGGCTTACCTCTATCATCGCCGGGCATGACCAGATTCTTTTCGCGCCTTTCAGAACAGTAGAAGGTGTGCCGGTTTTTCAGGCATTTGAGAAGGGAATGTATCTTGGCCGCATTGATTTTGAGATCAATCCTACAACTAAAAGAGCAGTCTTGATATCAAACATTTATATTGAGATTACGCCTGAGACCAAAAATGATCCAAAAATTGACAAAATAGTAGAGCATTATGATGCTCAGCTTGATGATAAGTTTAAGGAGGTCATTGGTAACTCTGAAACATATCTTGATGGAGAACGTTTTTACATCCGTTATGAAGAAACAACCCTTGGCAATTTTGTGACGGATATTATGCGTCATCACACTGGCGCAGGGATCGCTCTACTTAATGCAGGAAGCCTGAGGGCAAGTATTGATATAGGTCCTATTACCGTGGAAGATGTTTTTAAGGTAATGCCCTATGCCAATGAAATTGTGATAGTTGAGATTACGGGACATGAAATCCTGCGTGCTTTAAGTCGATCTGTTATGGGAAATCGTGATGATGAGGATGGCGGATTTCTTCATGTGTCAGGTATAAAGATAAGAATAAAAGATCATCGTATCGAAAAAGTTGAACTTGATGAGGGCCGTGGCCCCATTGAGCCGGATACAATTTACCAGGTAGCCATTACAGACTTTTTAGCCTCCGGCGGAGACGGCTACTCGATATTCACTACTAAAAAATCTCTTGCCACAGGGCTCCCATTAAGAGAGTTGATTGTGGATGATATTCGGTCAAAAGGGACAGTGTCTTCAAAGATTGAAGGGCGTATTGTGAGGGATAGATAATCTGGCTGTACACCCTACTCTCAAGTCATCGGACAACCTTAAAGCCTGCGGCATCACGGTCCCACGTTTCTGCTGTTATGCCTCGCTGGCGAAGTTTATATTTCTGTACTTTGCCACTTGGAGTGTATGGTAACTCATCTGTAAACTCTATATAGCGCGGTACAATGAAATAAGGGGCATTATCGTTAATATGCTTGGCCAGATCTTGGTGGGTGATTTCAGAGTCAGGCTGGAGAACCACGGTGATTTTGAGTTCTGATTCCGAATCCAAATCAGACGAAATAACCCCGTGTGCGGCGACCTCTTTTACTAAAGGGTGGCTGCTTACAACAGCTTCAACTGAGAACGAAGAGATGTTACGTCCCTTATATCGGATATAGTCTGCTTTGCGATCCACAAAAAAGTAATCTCCCTGTTCATCTTTCATCCCAAGGTCGCCCGTGTGATACCATAGATTACGGAAGCTTTCCAGCGTTGCTTTGGGGTTGTTAAAATAACCGTTGAAAACCACATATGGGGCAAGAGGGCGCACGCCAAACTCACCAACCTCTCCGGGCTTTACTTCCCTGTCATCTTCATCTAAAATTATAAGCTCAATATCCTTTGCAGGTATCCCCAGTGCATTTGGTTTCCAACTCCTTGAGCCGTCATCTTTTCGTGAAAGCATGCCCATGACCTCACTTTGGCCGTATCCTTGGTGGATTCCGTCTGTGATGTTGAAGCGTTTGCAAAAGGGCTCCCTTATTTTTTCCGGCATTGGAATCATCATCGCCACCCTGACCGGGTTGTCCGCATCATCTTGTTTTTCGGGCATTTTCCACAAAAACATATGCATTGATCCCAATGTAAATATCATGGTGGCATTGTAATATCTGCAGCGGTTCCAAAAATCAGATACGGAAAAATAGGGATCAATGGCACATGGAATGCCTGCGACAAGGGCCTGGTAGATATTGGTCACCCAGGCAGCAGAATTATAGAGGGGCACACAGTTGTAAACAATGTCCCCTTTACGAACCCCCATCATCTCTACAACCGATTGAGCCCCCACTATCCATACGTTATGACTCTGCATCACCCCTTTGGGAGTGCCGGTTGTGCCGGAAGTCCATAGTATTGACGTGGTGTCACCGTAGAAAAGGGAGGATTCATCAGGTTCAACGTCATTTAGACCTTCAAATTCATGCAGGGAAACCATCGACGCTTTTCTTTTGGTTATATCAAAATCGCCGTGAACCACTATTTGACCAAACGGAAGGGAGTCACCCAGTGCCATAACTCTTGGCAGAAGTTTAGCGTCGGTTAAAAGAAT
Source organism: Desulfobacteraceae bacterium (assembly GCA_030619585.1). GTDB lineage: Bacteria > Desulfobacterota > Desulfobacteria > Desulfobacterales > SURF-7 > JAUXBD01. The sequence goes on along the minus strand of JAUXBD010000246.1, from coordinate 889 downwards.
GTCGGCCCGGCTGTCCACAAAGGCACCTTTTAACCACTGGCCCTTATAATCGGTGTTTACTGGAATCCATATCGCTCCTATTTTATTTACAGCAAAAGCAGCAAAAACAAATTCCAGACAACTTTCCATGAAGATCACAACCCGATCGCCGGTTTCAAGGCCAAGTCCTGAAAATCCCGCTGCATAACGATTTGCCATGCTGTTTGTTTCCCTGAAAGTATATGTGCGTTCTTTAGCCATGAGAAATATTTCGTCAGGAATCACCGCTGCCTGCATCTTTAGGATTTTTCCTATTTTGCGATCATCATTGTTTTCAAGCTTTAGAATGTTCATAATATTACCCCGTTTGGAAACAGTGTGTGTTGTTACTATAACTGATATACACTATTTTCCTATTTTTTCAATTTTAAATAGGTGAACGGCCGATTATTTGACTTTTCCATGCCCGCAATCTATACTGGCCTATACTTTTTCAAATAAAAACTTTCATATGGGTGAATGCTCGATCAGTAGGCTCAATTTGGGGGTTGCAGCCCTTATTCTCAGTCGCAATTCGTTTTTGGTACTATATAACCATCTGATACACAAGCTAATTAAGATATATAAAGAGAACTAAAAATCCTTTGTTTAATATTTATTGACAGGCGATACACTGTCATATAAAATGAATAATCATTCATTTTGGGAAAATGATAACAAGGGGAGTTTAATGGGAAGGGTAAACAGTAAGAGCAAAAAGCCGGATAAAAAACCAGATAAAAAACCAGGTAAAAAAACGGACAAATACCGTCGAATACTTGAGGCTGCTGTGAAGGTTTTTGCGCGCCACGGGTTTTTCCAATCCACAGTTGCACAGGTCGCAAAGGAGGCTGGTGTTGCAGACGGAACT
>JAUXBD010000098.1 GCA_030619585.1 Desulfobacteraceae bacterium | reverse complement strand
TACCAACTGAGCTACACCCACCATATTACAATCTGTCCTAATTACCAGATTGGCATGTCTATTTCAAGGGGTTTTATTTGGACAAGGCAAAACTTGTTATTGACCATATAACCCCTTCTATATTATTTATTTAGATTTACAAATTTTCTTAAAAGGGCTTTTGTGACAAATTTTTATATATTCATATTCAGGGCAATTTTAAAAACGGTTTTTGCTGTAATACTCTCCCGATTCTTTCATCCTGACTTAAATCTTGCTTATGTTGCAGGACTTGGAATTCTTCTGGTTGGACTGGCCTATATTTTTGAATACCTGAGAAACAAAAAAAGTAACGGAACATAACCATGTTTGAATCCTTATTGCAAGGAGAGGCATTTAGTTGAAACAGATTATCCTCGGAACAGCAGGGCATATTGATCACGGCAAAACAAGCCTTATAAAAGCTGTTACCGGAATTGATACCGACCGCCTGAAAGAGGAAAAACTCCGGGGCATAACCATAGAGCTCGGGTTTGCCCACCTTGATCTTCCGGGAGGCCAGCACCTGGGGATTGTGGATGTTCCCGGACATGAAAAGTTTGTAAAAAACATGGTTGCAGGCGCCAGCGGCATAGATATTGTCGCAATGGTTATTGCCGCTGATGAGGGGGTAATGCCCCAGACCAAAGAGCACATGGAAATATGCACTCTTTTGGGCATAAAACACGGTCTGGTGGTCCTTACAAAGGTAGATATGGTGGATGAAGATTGGCTGGAACTTGTTCAAGATGATATTGAGGGGTTTGTTAAGGGGACATTTCTTGAAGATGCCCCGGTCCAACCTGTATCATCTACCACGGGTCAGGGGATAGACGAGTTCATAAAATCCCTTGAAGAGATCTGTGAGACTGTTCCTGACCGGCCCTACTCCGACCTGTTCAGACTCCCTGTTGACCGGGTCTTCACCATGAAGGGTTTTGGCACAGTGATAACCGGAACCGTGGTATCCGGTGAAATTGGAGTAGGCGATTCAGTAATGGTGTATACGCCCGGCATCACATCAAAAGTACGAGGTGTTCAGGTCCACAACAAAAGCGTTGACAGTGCCGTAACAGGCATGCGCACCGCTGTCAATTTTCAGGGACTTGATAAAAGCGCTGTCAACAGGGGCGATGTGCTGGCTATATCAGGGAGCTTAAAGCCCAGCTATATGCTTGATGTGCACTTAAACATTCTTAACAGCAATAAAAACCCCATAAAAAACCGTGCACTTGTGAGATTTCATTCCGGAACAAGTGAGAAGATGGGAACGATTGTCCTTATAGACAGGGACGAGGCCCTTGCCGGAGAGATTCTTGAGGCCCAGATAAGATTTAACTCACCTGTGGTGGGCGTAAGAGATGACAGTTTTGTCTTACGAAGCTACTCTCCTGTCCGCACAATAGGCGGCGGCAGGATATTGAACCCGATACCCAAAAAACATAAGCGATTTAATCCCGATGTGATCAAGGGATTAAAAACACTTGTTAAAAACAACCCCGATGAGATAATCTCTTTTCATGTCGAAGCATCCGGATATGAAGGGGCATGTTTCTCCGATCTCAAGATTATGGCAAACATGTCCGACAAACAGCTTCAAAATGCCATATCGACTCTCTTGAACAGCAAAGATCTTCTCCAGGCTGACAGGGAAAACAGGATATATATTCATAAAAACACCATAGAGAAGCTCACAACAAAAGTGGTTGAACAACTTGAAAGTTATCATAAGAAAAACCCTTTAAAAGCAGGCATACCCAAAGAGGAGCTCAAGTCCAAACTTCCCGGAAAGCTTGGAGTAAAAATGTTCAACATGCTTTTGGTGCGTATGGAAAAGGAAAAAAAGATAGTACCGGAAGAAGACAATGTACGCATAGCAAACCACAAAGTTTCGTTGGGGGGAGACCAGGCAGATATCAGGAAAAAAATCCTTGAATCTTATCAAAGCGCCGGCCTTACCCCCCCCTATTTTAAGGAACTCAGCAAGACACTTGATATAGATCAGTCCACAGCAAAAGATCTGCTTTGGTTTCTTGTTGATCACGGTGTGGTTGTTAAGGTAAAAGATGATCTTTATTATCACAATGAGGTACTGGAGGATTTGAAAAAAAGGCTGGTTGACTTTTTGCAGGCCAAAAAAGAGATATCAACACCTCAGTTCAAGGAGATGACGGGGATATCAAGAAAGTATGTTATTCCCCTTATAGAGTATTTTGATTCAAAAAATGTAACAATCAGAATCGGTGATATTAGAAAACTTAGGAAAGGATAGCTGATATTATGGAATTTAAAGAGAACGACACAAACCATGCCAAGGGTTTTACACTGTTTGCAATAAAGAAAATTGTTGTGGGAGTATTTGTCGCAGTTGCGGTTCTTTGGGCTTTGGTCGCTACCATGGCATATGTAAACCTATCATCAACAGATGATGTGGCAGATGATCTTCATAAAAGTAAAACCGCAGCCCAGCACACACCTGACATCCAGCATGGCCCAACCGACAAAAAACATGTTGAAAACAGTTATACGGTCGAGCACCAGCCAAAGCATCAGGACCCAGTAAAATCAGGTCATGATAAAAGCCAACCGGTTGAAAATTCCCATAATAAGCCTGCAAGCGAACCTGTCGAGGATGTGATCCAAAGGGTTCCGGGTTATGCATTTGTTACCGCAACGATTAAGCCCCTTGAATACGAACTGGAAGAAAGAGCTTGGGGGTGGCGTTCCAATGACCTTGTCAGGATTACGGACAATATAAATAATTTCCAGGTAGGCGTTCTTGAAGTTACCCAAAAGACAGTGGACAAGCTTTCCGACAGCATTTCACGTATAGGAAGCAATGTAGCGTTTAACACAGACCTTGAACTTGCGCGAAGAACCTGTTTTGCAATAAAGGCTGACAGAATCATACCCCCCACACCTGAAGCCAGGTATAAAGCAGGAATAAAGAAACTGCGTGCCTACCGTGACAAACTGGAAAAAGGTGAGGCCGCATTTTATACAAGAACAGACAGCCTCATACCCCTTCTTATGGAGTATGAAAGTCTTCTTGGAAGCTGTGATGACAACCTGGTTAAACAAACCGAGGATGATGGAAAAACTGTGAGTTTTTTCATGGTAGACGACTATTTTTATTATGCAAAGGGGGTTGCAACCGCCATGGCCGCCATTCTAGAGGCGGTCCAAAAAGACTTCCATGCTGTACTTGAAAACAGGTATGGGAAAGAAAGCCTGCATCATTCAATCAAGTCATTGCACCATGCCTCAGAGCTGGAGCCGCTTATAGTTTTAGATAGCGACATGGACGGGCTAATGGCAAACCATCGCGCCAACATGGCAGCACACATCAGCCATGCTCGGTTTTATTTAGGAGTTTTGATTAAAACGCTGTCAACATAGTCAAACCTCAAATGAGCGTAAATAAAATGAAAACTTTTATTAATGACGCATGGTTTAAGAGTAAAACTCGTTATACTCAAATTTTTATATCTCATCTATAAGTGAGGTATAAATATCATTTTAATTTTCATTTTATTTACCCTACGGGAAAGCCGATGATACCCCATCTTCTGCGTTATCAAGGGTTCGCAGTAGATTATTACGGCTTCACCCTTGATGCCTTGAAGCTGGGGCATCCTTGACTTTCGCTCAATTGAGGTCAAACATATAGCTTTTTTATATTTAATGTGGGCAATTTAAAAAAGGAAAAACCGATGCATAACCATTTAACAAAGGAACTCTTCGACCTGTTCCCCCAGCAAGATAAGGGAGACTTTTTCTATTCATACATCTATATGCGGCACCTGGACCATTTTGTTTATCATGCGCTCATGGCGGCCGGATGGCCTGCGAAGCATCCTGATAATGAGGTTAACGATGAAATAAAAGAACTTCTTGAGGGAATAGCTCAAAGTGTAGCTGAAACAGCCGGAAGCGTTGACACAAGTACGTATCACGGCAAAGTCATGAAGTTAAAGGATGCAATTCAGATGGTCACCCAGAAAGAAAACATCAAACTCACCCCGCCGGAAACGGTAATCCCCTACAAGCAGGCCCGGGATATCATCCTGCAAAACCCCGAGTCCATCTCCGTAGGCGAGTGCGCATGCAGGGCGGTGTCCGAGACATCCTGCCTTGCCCCCGGCGAGATGGATGTATGCATCTTTGTGGGAGATCCCCATGCCGCATTCATAAACGAGGCAAATCCCAAATTCCGTAAAATTTCCCAGGATGAGGCTGTAAAAGTGCTTGAGGATGCCCATAAAAAAGGGTTTGTGCATTGCGCGTTTTTCAAAAAAGAACTTGGAAGAAGATTTATGGCGATCTGCAACTGCTGCAGTTGCTGCTGCCAGGGTATGAAAGCGTATAATGTGTTTGAAGGGGCCGTTCCTATTCTTGCACCATCCGGATACGTTGCCCAGATTGCTGACGATTGCATTGCATGTGGCGAGTGCCTGGATGCATGCGGATTCAACGCAATCTCCATGGACGAAGTCATTGCTGTGGTAAACCAGGAAAAGTGCATGGGTTGCGGTGTCTGCGAAAGCAGATGCGAAACCGGCACAATAAGCATGAGACTTGAGCCTTCCAAGGGCGAACCCCTGGATTTAGAAGTTTTGCTGAAACAGGCATAGCTGAAATTTCCCATCATTTTATATCCACAGCTATAAACAAAGAGGCGATGCTGTCAAGAAACAGCATTCCTTTGGGTGTGAGAAAACAGCGATTATCCGAAACCTTTATACTGCCCTTTGCTTCAAGGTCAAATATTAGTTCTTTAAATATCTTTTTGAAATCAGTGTTAAACTTTTTATCAAAAGTGTCTATGCATATCCCTCTGGTTGTTCTTAGTCCAAGGTATATCATCTCTATAATCTTTTGCTGACGGCTTAACTTCTCTTGTCCGCAAACAGGGCTTTTGCCCGCTTCTATTTTGTCTATATACTTTTTTACATCGGGATAGTTCCACCAGCGTTTAGAGTCCACGAAAGAGTGGGCAGACGGACCGAATCCAAGACATGGAGTAAACGACCAGTATTTCAGGTTATGCCTTGATTGAAACGATCTGGTATCTTTACCCTGTTTTCTTGCAAAGTTGGATACCTCATAATGTTCATAACCGTGGGAGGTTAAAAAACCCATGGTGGTCTCAAACAGGTCTCCTGTAAGGCATTCTGTCATGGGCTTAAAACAGCCCTTTTTACGATCTTTTTCCATTTTAGTGCCCGGCTCAAATGATAGCATGTAGCAGGAGATATGTTCCGGGTTAACCCCCACTGCCTGTTTTAGATCCAGCAGCCAGGATTTTTTTGTCTGGTTGGGTATGCCGTAGATAAGATCAATGCCTATATTTTCAAACCCCGCCTTTTTTGCGCTATCAACTGCAAAAGATCCATCCTTTGCAGAGTGGATCCTGCCGAGAAAGCCAAGGTTTAACGCATTAAAGGACTGCACTCCTATGCTCAGCCGGTTTATGCCTGACTTCCTGTACTGCTTTAGTGACTTAAGGGAGATGGTGCCCGGATTTATCTCAACTGTTATCTCAGTATCGTCAACAAACTTAAAACCACTATAGGCTGTTTCAATCAAACTGCCAAGATCTTTTGCATCAAGAGTAGAAGGGGTGCCTCCGCCGATATAGATCGTGTCAAAGCATAGATCTACGAAAGGAGATGATTTCATCTCCTTTCGTATGGAATTTATAAACGCCTTTTTTAGTGAAAAATCAGTTACGGAGTAAAAATCGCAATAGGGGCATTTTCTTATGCAAAAAGGTATGTGCAGATAAACTCCTGCTGGTTCAACCATATATCAGACCTCGTAATTCATTATGGGGAAATGGCTATAACCATGTGAAATACGATAAAATTACATAAAAATTGGACACAAGCAAAATTTACGAATTAGGGGATTGAGGTATTTAGGAATTGAAGGAATTCTATCTATCTTAATTTCTTGATTTTATCCTTTAATACTTAAATACTTAAATTCCTGAATTCCTCAATTTATCACCTATAAAGTATAGATAGTGTCCAAAAAACTGACTCATTTTAAGAATAAGTTTCGAGGACTGTAATTAAAGTTTTTCTTCATGGTCTTCATGGTAATATTTTTATCGAATTCGGTTTTTTTCTCATTTCGTTTTTGCATTTTCGGTATTTAGTTAGAAATC
>JAUXBD010000309.1 GCA_030619585.1 Desulfobacteraceae bacterium | reverse complement strand
AGAACGACATGGCTACGATCCGACTTAAGGAGCATGTGTATACCGGATTCATCGGCCATTTTCGCAAAGGGGTAATCATAGGCTGTAAGTGCAACAATCTTCTCACCTTTTTCCTTCATTTTGTAGAACGTTGTAACTGTAACTGGTTTTTGCATGGGATTGTCCCCCGTTTGATAATATGAAAAGTGTGACAGACCTTTTTACAGGTTTTAGCAGATGTTTTCAACTTATTATTATTTTTGAGGATACTACTTTTTATAGCAATCAATGTCAAGGAAAACATTAATATTGACTTACTGCCTTTATTTAGGATAGCTTTACCAGTTATTATGATACAGCTTATAAGAGGTTTTAAGGACATACTCCCGGAAGAAATTGCTGTGTGGCAGCATATTGAGAAAACCGCCCGCAGCCTTTTTGCGGATTTCGGCTTTAAGGAGATTCGGCTGCCGATCCTGGAGCATTCAGAGCTTTTCAAAAGGAGTATTGGAGAGGATACTGACATTGTTGAAAAGGAGATGTACACCTTTTCCGACGGCAAAAGGGGGATGATCACCCTAAGGCCTGAGGCAACAGCCTCTGTGGTGCGGTCCTACATCCAGCACAAGATGTATGCAAAAGATCCTGTGCAAAAGCTTTACACAATAGGCCCCATGTTTCGAAGGGAACGGCCCCAAAAGGGAAGATACAGACAGTTCTATCAGATAGACGCCGAAGTTTTCGGAGTGAATTCACCTTTTATAGATGCCCAGATAATCTTTATGCTTGTTACTTTTTTCAACAGGCTTTCAATAACAGACCTTGAGACGCATATAAACTCACTGGGATGCCCGGAATGCCGGCCAAGGTTCCAAAAAAGGCTTCTGGGTCTTATCACCTCGGTTAAGTCCGAACTTTGTATTGACTGCGAAAAAAGAAGCACAAAAAATCCCTTACGGGTTCTTGACTGCAAGGTACCAACATGCAAGAAGGCTATGGAAGACGCACCATCCATCCTGGATTTTCTTTGCAAAGATTGCGATAACCATTTTGAAAAGGTAAAAGCCCTGCTTGATAAACGCCAAGTCTCCTTTGTTGTGGACAAACAACTTGTCAGAGGGCTTGATTATTACACACGAACCGCCTTTGAAATCCAGACAAGCCTCCTTGGAGCTCAAAATGCAGTGGCAGGAGGAGGGCGGTATGACGGTCTGGTCAAAACCCTGGGAGGGCCTGCGCAACCTGCAATAGGGTTTGCCATTGGTTTTGACAGGCTGGTTGAAATAGCAGGGATTAATAAAGAAGATTTCATATCAAAACCGGATATTTTTATAGCTGCGCTAGGAGAAAAGTGCATTGATACGGCATTCGAATGGGTTTGCACGCTTAATATTAAAGGGGTTAAGTGTGAAATGGATTTTTCCGGAAAAAGCTTAAAAAGCCTTATGAAAAAAGCCGACAAGCTCAATGCAAAACATGTGCTGATTGTGGGAGAAGATGAGCTTGAAACCCGAACGGTTACCCTGAGGAATATGAGCACAAAAAAGCAGGTTTCAATTGAAACAGATAGTTTAGTGGAAAGCATTCAAGAAGTTTTAAAATAATAAAGGAGTAAATACGTTGTCAGACAAACTGGAAAATATGAGAAGAACTCATCACTGTAATGAACTTGGTGATGAATCTGTGGGGTCGGAGGTGATACTCATGGGCTGGGTACAGCGTCGGCGTGACCATGGAGGAGTAATATTTATTGATCTTCGTGACAGAAATGGGTTAACGCAAGTTGTTTTCAACCCTGATTTAAATAAAGATGTGCACGCAAAAGCCCATACGATTCGCAGTGAATATGTGCTTGGAGTAAGGGGAACGGTTGCTAAAAGACCGGAAGGGATGACCAATCCGAATCTAAAAACCGGCATGATAGAAGTTATGGCGTCTGATCTTAAGATATTAAATAATGCCAAAACCCCTCCGTTTTTGATTGAGGAAAATATTGACGTATCTGAACAGATCCGCCTGCAGTACCGTCACCTTGATCTAAGACGTCCGCATCTCCAGCGCAATATCATAACCAGACACAAAGCAACGGCTTCTATTCGAAAATATTTAAACCATAATAACTTTCTTGATATTGAAACACCTGTGCTCACAAAAAGCACACCTGAAGGTGCAAGGGATTACCTTGTCCCCTCCAGGGTAAATCCGGGACAGTTTTATGCCCTGCCCCAGTCCCCCCAGCTTTTTAAACAACTCCTGATGATTGCAGGGTATGACCGCTACTACCAGATTGTACGATGCTTCAGGGATGAAGACTTAAGAGCAGACCGTCAACCCGAATTCACCCAGGTGGATATGGAGATGTCATTTGTGGGTGAAGAGGATGTGATGGAAATTGCAGAAGGGATGATCGAAGCTCTGTTTGCCGATGTGCTTGGCAAAAAACTGACAACCCCTTTCAACCGCCTGGCCTATGATGAAGCGGTTGGCAGGTACGGACTTGACAAACCGGACCTGCGCTTTGGCCTTGAGCTACAGGATATCTCGGACATTGTGAAAGATGCCGGTTTTAAAGTGTTTTCAAGTGCTGTCAAGGGTGGCGGCATAGTAAAAACGCTTAATGCAAAGGGTTGTGCAAATTTCACCAGAAAAGAGCTGGATGATTTTACCGATTTTGTTTCAGTATACAGGGCAAAAGGACTTGCGTGGGTGAAGGTTAAAGATGACGGCCAGTGGCAGTCTCCCATTGCAAAGTTCTTTACGGATGACGAAAAAAAGAAAATGGTTGAACGCATCAACATGGAGCCGGGGGACTGTATCTTTTTCGGAGCCGATCAGATAAAAATTGTAAATGACGCACTGGGCCACCTTAGAAACCATATAGGAGAGAAACTCGGCCTCATTGATAAAGACCTGTTCAACTTTGTCTGGGTAACCCACTTCCCGCTTCTCGAATATGATGAAACCGAAAAAAGGTATCAGGCCCTGCACCATCCCTTTACAGCTCCACTTGAAGAGGACTGCGACAAACTTACAGACGATCCCCTTTTGGTAAAATCCCGTGCATATGATCTTGTACTGAACAAGTCGGAGGCCAAGCGGTCTTAGGAAGACAAAGT
>JAUXBD010000066.1 GCA_030619585.1 Desulfobacteraceae bacterium | reverse complement strand
TTCACATTTCACGAGGTAAACTTTATGCACTTCACACTTTAGGCACTTCACACTTTTTATATTTTTCCGCAGCCCTTACCATTGCATCAGCCCAGGCCGGTGTGCCTATTGCGTGGATGTGTGTGTAGGTTGCAAATACATTTTTATAGCAAATACCGTCTCGTTTGTTCGTAAAACCGGTTCCTCTTTTAGTGGAAAGCACCATATCTTTGTCTTTGCCGCCCCATTGCAAGACTTTTGAGTAATGAAACTCATGGCCCTTAAGCTCAGTGCCCACTTTAAAATATGGGTTTTTGCCGTCAACTTCTGATATTGTATACCCATGGCCCTGGGGTTTTTTTGATAAACCAAAAACAATGGGTAGAACTCCTGTCATGGGATATGTCTTCCCTTCCATCTCGAGTTCTTCGCCCAGGTACATGAGCCCGCCGCATTCAGCATAGATCGGGATCCCTTGCTCGGCAAGAAATTTTACCTGCTTTCTGAAATCATTATTTTCAGCCAGCTTTTTTGCATGTGTTTCAGGAAATCCGCCCCCGATGTAGAGGGCATCTATATCCGGAAGGGTCTTGTCGGAAACGGGACTTAAAAAAACCGTTTTTGCACCTGCTGTTTTAAGGGCCTCAATATTGTCCGGATAATAGAACTGGAATGCAGAATCTTTAAAAATACCGATAGTGACAGTAGGTTGCGGATTACGGATTACGGGTTGCGAGTTGCCGGTTACATTTCCTGGGATAGAAACATCGTTTGCAATTTCAAACAAAGCATCAAGGTCGATATACTGCAGGGCTACTTTGGCAGCAGCTTTTACTGAATCTTTTGCCCACTTGTGTTCCGGTGTTGGTACAAGCCCCATGTGCCGCTCGGGAAAGTCCTGACTCTTTAGCTTTGGTATGGCTCCGATTACAGATGTTTTGCAGTGATGTTCAATACTTCTGCGCAGAATGCTTTCATGTCTTGCCCCTGCAACCCTGTTCAGGATAACACCTTTGATATGAACATCTGGGTCAAAGCTTACGCACCCGTGAACCACCGCAGCCATGGTCCGTGTAGTCTTAGTGGCATCTATACAGAGAATGACCGGAAGGTTCAAAAGCTTTGCGATCTCGGCAGTACTTGTTGCGCCTTTAATGTCTATGCCGTCATAAAGGCCGCGGTTTCCCTCTACCACCGCTATATCGTTTTGCTGAATATGTGATTGAAAGGAGGAAAGGACCTGCTCTTTGCTGCAAAGGAAGGAGTCCAGATTGTAGCAGGGCCGGCCTGCTGAAAGAGCCAGCCAGCCTGCATCAATATAATCGGGCCCTTTTTTAAAAGGTGCAATCGATTTGCCGTGGTTTCGCCAGGCAGCTATAATGCCGATTGAGAGTATGGTTTTCCCTGATCCCCCCCTGAGGGCTGAAATAATAATCCCGGGAGGATAGGTTTTATCAGCATCCATACCTTGCCGCTGCATAGGAATTATGAATTATAATTTGAATCAAAAAGTGCTGCGAAAACAATTTATAATAGCTTTTAAACAAGCTTTTAGTTAGTCTTCATCTTCAGCGGCAGCCTGTTTTCCAGTACCCGTAAGTCCATACATGGAAGTGCTTCCGCTTGACCAGTACTCTAATTGACCATCTGTAACCATCTTGTTGATAAACGGTTTAGCTGCTCTTGGTTTCATCTCAAGAATTTTAGCCAGGTCGCTGAAGTAAAATTTTGATTTTATTTTCTGTTTCTTCTGAAGGGCGTCAATAATTTTTTCTGCTGCTTCTGCCTGATCCATTTAATGGCTCCTTACAAATAATGCAGGGAGCAGCTTCGTATGCGTACTCCCTGCAGGGTCGTTTCAAATATTTATTATTTTGAGAACTTGAATTGTGAGGTCTGGCGCCATGTCAGGTACGCAGGATCACGGAAATCATCGATAAGATGATGGGTGAAATCAAGTTCACATGCTTCAAAGAATCTTTCCCAACCGATTCTCTCAGCCCATTCACCAAGACGCTCATACTTGTTAGCACCATTTGAATAGGCTTCAACCATGTTCTTGATGATTGCTGTTGTTTTGGGCCATCTCGGGGCCTCGTTGGGAATAAATGCCACAACAACCTTAGAGAACTTGGGTATGCTGATCCTGTTTGAAACCTTACCGCCGGCCATGAGTACAATACCGTCTCCTTCAGTATCTGCAAGGGGCATTGAAGGACACATGGTGTAACAGTTACCGCAGTACATGCACCTGTCATCTTTTACCGCAACACTCTTAAGCTCCTTGCCCTTGAAGTCAACCTTTGAAGGTTTTATTGCTGCGGTTGGACATGCAGCAATTGCCAGAGGAATCTCGCACATTTTATCAAGGTATTCGTGATCCAACAGAGGAGGCTTGCGGTGATATCCAAGGATTGCGATATCTGAGCAGTGTACAGCACCGCACATGTTCAGGCAGCAGGCCAGAGATACGCGAAGGTGTGCCGGAAGACGCATGCTTTTGAAATCATCGAAAAGAACGTCCATGGCTGCCTTTACCGGGCCTGATGCGTCAGTAGCCGGTGTATGGCAGTGGATCCATCCCTGTGTATGGACGATGTTGGTAATACCTGCGCCTGTTCCGCCCACAGGAAACTTCATGCTTCCGCCGTTAAACTTCCTGCTTTCAAGGTCTTTCTTTAATGGTTCAACCTTTTCCTTAGCATCTACCATAAACTCAATATTGTTTCTGGTGGTGAACCTTACATGTCCGTCGCAGTGTTTTTCGGCAATTTCACAAATTTCACGGATATGGGTTGTGGACATAAGGCGGCAGCCACCCGCCCTTACAGTGAAAACCTCATCACCGGTTTCAGAAACATGAACCAGAACCCCCGGCTCAAGGATTTCATGATACAGCCATTTCCCCTTGTTATTCTTGATAACTTCGGGGTAAAATTCATCATATTTTCTCGGACCGAGGTCGGAAAGTCTGTTTTCCATCGGTTTGTCAGGATTATAACCTGAAGATACAAATGCCATTTTAATTACCCCCTTTTATCTCAGATGATCTTTTCTGAATTTGTCAATATCGCGGGTCCATCCGCCTTCAACTTCCTCTTCCTTCCAGAAGATGTACGGATTGGTGCGGGGCTCTTGAACATGCTGTGGTACAGGCTCTATGCCGGTTTCCTCAAGCATTCTCCGGAATCCCTGACGCTTTATCAGTTCACCAATTCTCTCACGGTTCTTGCCCTCTTCCATCCACCAGTCCCATAAAGGCTCAATAACATCCTTGATCGCCTGGTATTCATTATCAGGATTAACCTCAACAAAAGGTACCAGCAGGGAACCCATCTGCGCACCGTCAAGGATAGGCGCCTTTGCGCCGACCAAAAGGGAGCAACCTCTGTCATCACCAATTCTCAAGGCTCTCGGCATTGTGTTGATGCAGTGCATGCAGCGGGTACATTCAGGGGTGTTGACAGACAGCTTGCCGCCGTCATATTTCATGCACTTTGTGGGGCACAGGTCAACAACCTCTTTCTGTATGTCAAATGCACCCCAGTCACGTCCGGCATGAGCGCCTGCATTTGGCGCAAACTCACCGCCCACATAAGCCTTAACAGCTTCCTGGTCAATTTTTATGTCGTCTTTCCAGGTGCCGATAAATGACAAGTCAGAACGTGCAATTGAAGCTACGCAGCAGTTCGGGCATCCGTCAAACTTGAACTTGAACTTGTAAGGGAATGCAGGACGGTGGAGCTCATCCTGGTACTCCTGTGTGAGCCCATAACAAATTGCATGAGTATCATAACATGCATATTCACATCGAGCCGAACCAATACAATCAGAAGGAGTTCTAAGGCAAGAACCTGAACCGCCAATATCCTGACCCATGTTGTGGCTCAACTCCCAGTAAAATTCCTCAATCTGCGGAGTTGTCGTTCCGAGCAGAACGATATCTCCGGTTGATCCGTGCATGTTGGTGATGCCGCTTCCGCGGAAATCCCACAGGTCGCAGAGCTCTCTCAGAAATTTTGTGGTGTAAAATTTACCTGAAGGATGGTTTACACGGATAGTGTGAAAGTGTGCAACACCCGGAAACATCTCAGGTTGATCGCAGTACCTTCCGATAACACCACCGCCGTAACCAAATACACCTACGATTCCGCCGTGCTTCCAGTGAGTTCTTCCATGTTTGTAGGAGAGCTCAAGAACGCCCAGAAGATCTTCTGCAACATCAACAGGAATCTGGTATTCAATACCTTTCTCATTTTTTGCCCTTTCTTCTGCCGCTTGCTTGAGATCAGACACAAAGCTCGGCCACGGTCCTGTTTCAAGCTGGTCCAGCAAAGGGGTTTCATGCTTTGCCATTTCTTACCTCCGTTTAGAAAAATGATTTTATCAATCTTGATAAAGGTCTTTTGCCCTTTCCTTTGGCAGGACTTTCAAGATTATCCAATACTTTTAACCGGTTTAAATTAAAGTCAATATTAAACGATGTTATATTTTCAACACAACATATTCGATTTAGAATAATTCAAAAAGACCGAATATAAAATCAATATTATTTTTTGTCAACAAAAAAGGGATGCTTTCTTGGTATTAATGGTTTTATCGGGGTATAATTGAATTTATGTAATTTACAGCGGTTTCCAATACCCGGCTTTTTTCGCTCAGTCCGGATTTTCGTTTAGACAGGAATAATTTTCGGCTGCTAATATCAAGTCATGAACGTGTTTTTCAAGGTTTTGTTTTATTACAGGTACATCCGGAGAGTCAGGGTTGTATGCATCAGCAATATCCATTAATAGATCATACAAATCCGATTCAGTATATGAAGACAGATAATATTGAAAACAATCATTAAGGGGTGCTGAAATCGATTTGATAAGAGGTTTAGATGCCAGGGCCGTGAAAAAGCCCTCAACAATTCCCTGAATAGCGATGCCATCGGACCATGCAATATCTCCAACGCCATCTATTCTGTCAAGGCGCATCTTAATGGAAAGGTTCAAGAAAAAAACCAGCAATGTCTCCAAAATGGATTGGGGGTCGTCGTCCATGTCCCCCTTTTTATCACCAAAGGATCTATATTGCCTCACAGTGATAAGCTTTAAGTCTATATTCTTATTCTGCTTCCTTAAAACAAAATCCCCGGCAGCATGGTGCCAGGGATATATCTGTTCAAATGTTTCTGTATTATAATAGCCGGCCAGAATAAGGGTTGCCTGCCTGTAAAGCTCTTTTGTCTGATCTGCTGATAAGAAATATTTTCCCTTGGGATCCCAGACAACGATCCTTTTGTCTTTATCTGAAGGATCTGAGATATGGAATTCATTGTAATCATCAAACCACTGTCCTAAAAACATACATATTTTGGTTTTACCCTTTATAAAGACTTCGCCTTTTCCATAAACCTTCGGGATAAAACCGTGGGTAAACGCCTTATTCAGTTTCTTTATGGACGGGTATTCTTTTTCTATAAACCCTTTGCCGGTATCAGATACGGCAACATTTAATACAAACCTGACCGTTTTCCCGCAGACAGAGGTTTCAATCCTTGAGGGATGGTAAAACTCTCCATGTTTTTCCAGAAAAACATGAATCTCTTTGATGCCCTCAAGAGATATGCCGCGTTTGGCAAACAGGGAAACCGCTTTCAGAAGATTGTCAAATCGGTCTTTTTCGATAAATGAACGGGCAGCGCTAAAGTATGCCCCATAGCTTATAGATTGGCCGGAAGTTGCTTGATCGTGTTTCCTGGCCACGGGCAGAAAATCTTGCCAGATACCGCTACCTTGGGTAACAGGATGTTTTTTATTGGACAAGAAAAACTTAAATGCCGGCCTTTTATTCATTCAGTAATTTAAAGTTTGAAGTGTGAAGTTTGAAGTGCCTAAAGTTAATGGGTCGCTTCACTCCGGCAGTCTTTCAATCTTTGGATATAACTCGATGTAGGTTTTACCTGTGCTTATCAACCTCTTTTAATATTTCAGGTGCAACCGCATACCCGAGTTCCACTGCTTTGTCACAATGCTCCACAGCCTTATCAAACTCCCCTTTCTCAAGATAACCCAGGGCAAGGTTGTTGTGAGCAATTGCAAAATCAGGCTGAATCTCAAGAGCCTTCAGGTTTGCTTCAATGCTTTCCTGAACAAGGCCTTTCATCAAATATGCGTTTGCCAAAGTTGTGTAGGCCTGAACAAATCTGGAGTTATATGTGATCGCTTTTTTAAGGGCTCTAATCGCCTCATCTATATCCCCATTTTGAAGCTGAACAAATCCAATATTTCCCCAGCCTTCAGAAAACCCGGCCCTGGTTTTCACTGCTGTTTGGTTGTATTGAAGGCACCCGTCAATATCTCCCCGCTGCAAGCATATCCCGCCAAGTTGAACATAAGCTTCCGCCAGGCTTGGGCTGCAATAGACCGCTTCAAGAAGCTCTTTTTCAGCCTCATCATATTGTTGTAATCCTAAAAGAGCTACGGCAAGATTGTATCGGGATGTGCCGCATTCCGGGTTTGAGGCGACTGCCGCCCTTTGTCTTGCGATATATTCTTCTGCGTTTTTTGCCTGTACCATGATATTATCCTTTTAATTTTATTTAAAAACTGTTCGAATAAACTACCCCGCCGCAAGCGGACGGGGTATCTACTTATGGAATACTCCATTTTAACGCTGCAAGCAGCGGGGAATTAAACCCAAAGCTTCGCATTAAATATAACACTAAAAACATAATGGTCAAATGGATATTGATTTACAATCAAGATTGACGTATTAAATACACCTTTGAATAATAAAAAAGATTTTTTTAAGGGGGAGATATGATCGCGGGATGCTACACAGCGCTTGTGACACCTTTTAGCGGAGACGGCGTTGATTACGAAGGCCTTGGCAGGTTGGTGGAATTTCAAATAGCAAACTCAATTACCGGTATCCTGGCAGTTGGGACCACAGGAGAAAGCCCTACCTTGTCCTGGGAGGAGCACAACCGGGTTGTTGAAAATGTTGCATCAAGCACAAAAGGCAGAACCATCTGCATAGCAGGCACCGGTTCCAACAATACACATGAGGCTATTTTGGCAACAAAGCATGCGGGAGAAGCGGGAGCTGAGGCGGTACTGCTGGTGGATCCGTACTACAACGGACCCAGCTCCCTTGAAATCAGAAAAGAGTATATCGAACCTGTTGCCATGGCTGTTCCTGATACACAGATCATACCTTATATTATACCGGGCAGGACAGGTGCCCAGA
>JAUXBD010000332.1 GCA_030619585.1 Desulfobacteraceae bacterium | reverse complement strand
ATTGTCCATTCTTGATCACCCCTTTGTTTATTGTTTCTGGTTGTATTGTCTTCGCCTGTATTGTATCCGTCAGGTATGTGTATATCTCACCAAGAGTTTTTATCTCTCCTAAAACGTCAGGAGAGAGGGTGGGAAGATCCGGCATCTTCTCCTCAAATGCTGAAAGGATTTCAACCCTTTTAATTGAATCTATTCCCAGGTCCGCTTCGATATCCATGTCCATATCCAGCATATCCACTGGATAACCGGTAAGATCGCTTACAACTTTCAGTAAATTCTCCTCAATGTCCGACGGTATTGCATCATGCGGTGTTCTATCATATGCCGGCAAAGGTTGAAGCGTGTCTGCATCATCTTTCACTGTTCCTGTAAGGTAATTAAATATCTGGCCAAGGGTGTTCATCTCTCCGATTATATCAGGAGATATAGATGACAGCCCGGGCATTTTTTCTTCAAAAGCAGACAGAATTTCAACCCGTTTAATGGAGTCAATCCCCAGGTCAGCTTCGATATCCATGTCCATATCCAGCATATCCATAGGATAACCCGTAAGCTCGCTTACAACCCCTAAAAGTGCTTCTGCTATCTTTGTTGAAGAGTTCTCCTGTGGCCTTGTGTTATCGGACTTTGGCCTATGTGTTGGGCCATCACTTTTGTTAATTCCAACAAGGTAATCGGTAATTTGTCCAAGGGTGTTCATCTCTCCGATTATATCCGGAGATACAGACGCAAGTCCGGGCATTTCTTCCTCAAAAGCCGAAAGAATCTCAACCCTTTTAATGGAATCTATCCCCAGGTCAGCCTCAATATCCATATCCATATCCAGCATCTCAACCGGATATCCGGTAAGTTCGCTGACAACCTTAAGCATACTGGCTTCTATGGTGTCTTTTTGTGCATTATCCGTCTCTAAAAAATCAGGGTCTAAAAAATCAGGCGTAGATGTTGTTTCTACCGTCTCTTCCGGTAATTGTTCTGTTTTTACCGTACGGCTTTCTTTTTGATCGAGCTTTTGGTCACTTTGTACATTTATTGCCGGGGAATCTGTTTTTCTGATTGAAGCAGGTGTCTTGAATCCGGAAGATGAAACTCCCATGGCAGCTTCGGCCATGCGTTGAGCATTTTCCATCATAATCTGCATTGTACGGCTTGCCTCTGATTGATGCGCAAGGAACTTGTTATGGGCTTCAGCAGTCTGGGTCTGGAGTTCCTGCATAGATTTTAAACCTTCCTGAACAACTTTTAATGCATCTATTATAAAGTTTGTCTGTATTGGTTTTTTAGTGTCCATGGCTTTTTTGTGCATACCCTCAAAGATTGTTAAATTCTCTTCTGGGGCACTGTATTCCTTAATCACAGGGGTGATCTCAGCCTTGGGCGTTTGCTCTTGCCTGTTTTCCTGTTTAAGGTCTGTTTTTATCTTTTGTTTTATTTCCGGTTTACTTCTTGATTCGGGCATATTTTCTAGATTTGGACTATTTACCGGTTTTGACTTAAGTTTTCTGTTAGCGCTGTAGTTTGCTCCTGAAATAGGTACATGCATTCTTTTCTTTTTCGGCTTTTCTACTGGTCCTCCCCACGCACCAAGCTCAACACTGTGGCCCAGGGATGCAATATGACACAGAGTCGCTGCAAGGTCTCTTAAACCGGATTTTCTCCCTGAAGAACTGTCCAGGCAGGTCGTGTTAAATTCTTTTCCTTTTAGTATTGATTTTACAAGGCCGGTCAGCACGGGTTTGGGTCCCACTTCCACAAATGTTTTAATCCCTGCTTTGAAAAGATTTTCCACCTCATCGGCAAAATTCACAGGACTTGTAAGGTGTTTTCCAAGCACAGCTTTTGCCTCACTTGAGTCATCAGGGTAGGGTACTGCGGTTGTGTTTGAGAAAACGTTAATACTTGATGATTTTATTTCAACCTTATCAAGTAGTTTCTTAAATGGTGCAGCGGCATCTTTCACAAGATTGCTGTGAAAAGCAGCAGATACAGGGAGAATTGTTGATTTATAGCCCTTTTGTGCGCATAGGTCTTTAGCCTTGTTTATATCTTTAGTGGGGCCTGATAAAACCCCTTGCTCGTGGCTGTTTCTGTTTGCAACTATTACATCCAGGGAACTGGTTTTGATAAGGGAGTCCAGATTATGAGGGGGGGCTTTTACAGCAATCATGGAGCCTTTTCCGCCCGTTTCAGCCATGAATTTTCCCCTTGCTGCCGAAAGCAGATGAAATGTATCTTCATCAATTCGCTTGGCGCTGTAAAGTGCCGTAAGCTCGCCAAAGCTGTGACCGCACACGGCATCAGGCTTTAAATCGAATCTTTCAAGGATTTTAAGCATCAACAAACTCACGGCCCCAATGGCAGGCTGTGCAACCCTTGTGTTTTGTAACTCCTTGTCAGCTTCTTTTCTATCTAAAAGGTGAAGGGGAGGCGGATATATATAGTCACTTAATCTCTTATTTTCAGCTTTATTTGTATTTGCATATACCCTGTCAGCCTTTTCGAAAATATCCTGTGCTTCGGGAAAAGTACAGGCAAGGTCTCTTCCCATACCGGTATACTGACTGCCCTGTCCTGGAAATAAAAATGCAAGCTTTCCCGGTTGCTCCTGACCAACAAAAGACGGACCACCAAAAAAGATGTTTTTTGTGTTAAATGATGTTTCCGGTTTATCCTTAAGAACCTCCATTGCATCTTTGAGAACACTGAAAGGATCTTTTTCCTGCAGATCAAGTATTAAAAGAAGCCGGTATGTGTCTTTGTATGAAAAAGAGTTCCTTGATTCTGAAGCATCAAAGGACATTTCCTGAAGTCGGATCGTAGCCATGTCGTTCT
>JAUXBD010000288.1 GCA_030619585.1 Desulfobacteraceae bacterium | reverse complement strand
GAGAAATTTGAACAGGAATTAAAAAATATCCAGGATGGACTCAAGAAAAAAGGGACCCGGAAAAGATATGAATATATTGTCGAAAGAATCGGAAGAATTAAAGAACGATATGGTGTTGGCAGTTTGTATGATATTGAGATCCAGCAAGTTGAAGGTCAAGTAACAAAAATTGAATTTAGAAAAAATCCCAGGGGAAATGTAAAGGAAAAACAAGTTGGGAATTATATCTTAAGAACCAATCGACTTGATCTTACAGAAGAAGAGATATCAAAAGTTCATCGATCTCTGACTACCGTTGAAGATAGTTTCAGGAGTATGAAATCACATTTAGGTTTGAGACCGATTCATCATAAGAGAGACGATACGACAACAGCTCACATTTTCATTACAGTTATTGCTTATCATATTCTTGCCGGAATTTTAAAAAAATTACACCATAATGGTATCAATTACAATTGGAATACAATCAGAAACATATTGTCCTCGCATGTTAGAGTGACAACGACTTTTAAAACTGAAGATGAATCCACAATAAATGTCAGAAACAGTACTGCCCCGACGATAAGACAGCAGGGGATTTACGATGCTCTGAAAATAAAAAAACAACCGTTGAAAAAAATCAAAATCAGAACACCACTGACAAAAAACAAAAAATGTAGTGAGGAAAAATAACGCTGAATTTCTATAACTATTAGGATTTACTATAAATCTAAAAAATTGTTGTCGAACTTGGGTTAAGCATTTCGGCGTTAGCTTGGATAACCGATTATTTAAAACCATATTGGCAATTCAATAATAATTGTGATATAAGTTCAAAAGCCTGGCTGGTACAAATGAAAATTAACGTTTAATACAAATGTACCTCTCCGGCCAGGCTATTCTAAAAGGAGATCCCATGCTAAAAAACCTATTATACGCCATATTACTGCTATACAGAACCCATTGAATTTGAGTATGCAAATGAGGACTTGCTGGTACCGGGAAAAGATGGGGAGATAATTTCAAGAAAGGGCAAGGTTCTTAACAGGGAAAAGTTTGAAAAGATGAAAGATGAATTCTATGAGTTAAGGGGATGGGATGTTGCAAGCGGTCTTCAGACAAAGGCAAAGCTTATGGAACTGGATCTCGACGATATTATAGAGGATTTAGAGAAAAGAGGGCTTGTGGTATAGTCAAACTTTTCGAAAAAAGAGCAATCATGGCAATGAAACATTATGGATATACAGGAAAAATATTAAGGGTGGATCTTTCCACAGGCGCGATTAACCATGTGCCAACCAAAGCGTATGCTGACAGGTTTCTCGGTGGTCGAGGGATTGCGGCAAAGATATATTGGGATGAGGTGAGCCCGGAGGTTGACGCTTTTGATGCACAAAACCTGCTGATGTTTTTTACAGGACCTCTGGCAGGATTTAACGGACTGGGCGGATTAAGATGGACAGTTTGCGGAAAGTCTCCGATCGCAAATCCCGGGAACTTTTCCTATGCAAATCTGGGTGGGAGTTGGGGTGTCCGGCTTAAGTATGCCGGCTATGACGGCATAGTTGTTAAAGGAAAATCAGATAAACCTGCTTATCTTTATATAAAAGATGGGGAAGTTGAAATAAGGGATGCATCAGGGCTTTGTGGCAAAAGCACTATTGATGTAAGGAAACTGCTGAAACAGGCGCATGGTAAAAAGACAAGTGTGGTATCTTGCGGTCCGGCTGGAGAAAATAAAGTCTCCTTTGCCACGATTCTTGCGGACAACGATGCCAGCGGTTCAGGTGGTTTTGGCGCTGTGATGGGATCAAAACAGCTAAAGGCAATTGTTGTGTCAGGTAAAGAAAAACCTGTTGCCGCAGATCCCAAAACGCTAAAAGCCCTTACCCGACATATTCTTGAGATGAGAAAAGATGAGATCGGCACCCTGCAGCAAGACTTTATGGAGGGAGCCAACAGCAGAAGAGATGTCTGTATTGGCTGTATTGGCCCCTGTATAAGGCAGGTTTACAAAGCAAAGGATGGTACAACCGGAAAACACATGTGCGGTTCCGCCATGTTTTATCAGGTGCGCGCACAGAGATATTATGGGGAAAATAATGATGTGCCGTTTCTTGCCAATAGAATCTGCGATGAACTCGGCGTTGATGTTAAGGCCATACTGACTTTGATCATGTGGATGGCCAGGTGCAATAAGGCCGGTATCCTAACAGATGAAAATACCGGCATCCCCATATCAAAACTGGGCAGTCTTGAGTTTATCCAAACCATGGTTAAAAAGATTGCCAAACGGGATGGTTTTGGTGATGTGCTGGCAATGGGACTTTACAGGGCGGCCGGTACGATAGGAAAAGAAGCCCGGGCGCTGATTACCGACTATACTTTAAATGATAACCAGACTTCTGCATACTGTCCGAGAATGTATATTGTAAGCGGACTGCTTTATGCCATTGAGCCGAGACAGCCGATACAGCAACTGCATGAAATTGGATATACCCTGTTTCCATGGATGGCCTGGGCAAATAAGTTCGAGGGTGCATATTTTTCAAGCGATCTGTTTCGCAAAATCGCACGACGGTTTTGGGGAAGTGAACTTGCGGTGGATTTTACAACCTATGAGGGAAAAGCTCTTGCAGCAAAAAAGATACAGGATAGGGAGTATGCAAAAGAAAGCCTGATCCTCTGCGATTTTATGTGGCCGATTTTGCATGTGAAACATACAAAAGATCATATGGGTGACCCTGGCCTTGAAAGCAAACTCCTTACAGCGGTTACCGGACAAGAGGTGGACGAAGACGGGTTATACCAAATAGGTGAAAGGATACTCAATCTGCAACGGGCGATACTTGCAAGGGAGGGGCATGTGGGCAGAGAAAGCGATAAACTCCCAGAGGTTTTCTTCACACGGCCGCTCAAGATGGGGACAGAAAATCCTGAATGCATTGCCCCCGGAAAAGATGGGGAGATCATATCAAGAAAAGGCGCAGTTGTTGATAGGCAAAAGTTTGAACAGATGAAAGACGAATTCTATGAGCTAAGGGGATGGGATATCGCAACCGGTCTTCAGACAAAAGCAAAGCTCATGGAAATGAATCTTGACGATATTATAGAGGATTTAGAGAAAAGGGGGCTTGTTGTATAATCTTATCTGTTGGAGGCTTTAAATTTGATGTTCTCGTAAAAAGCTGCTCAAAGGCGCTACGCGCCCTTTGGCCAACAATAACTTTCAAGGTAGCGCGCTGTCGCGCGGGCTTTTTAATATTTTTTAGGCCGGTAGAGTAGAGGAAGAGATACGCACGCATCTGCTTCCCCCCTCTTCAAACCGGACGTGCGGATTTCCCG
>JAUXBD010000373.1 GCA_030619585.1 Desulfobacteraceae bacterium | reverse complement strand
AGTTTACTACAGCTTCACCCTTGATGTCTTGGATCTGTGGCATCCTCGACTTTTGCAACAATAGGGTCAACAAACAAAAAAACCTGCCATGGACTCCCATGGCAGGTTTTTTGGGTTACTTAAGCATTGATTGTATTGTATTTAAATTTTGCGAATTTTGCGCCTTTTTGCGGCTATATCAAAATTTGGTTTGCCTTATCCGGCTCCGGCCTGTTGCATAATTCCGCTGCCTATCACAGCATCGTTAAGCTTTCTTGCACGCGCAGTGGCAAGGTTTGCTATTCTTTCATTGTATTGGGGGGCACCATTCTCAATCGGCAGTTCAGGATATCTTGCCCATTCATTCCATGAAGCAAAATAAACTTTTACCCTTGTAAAACCGGCTTGTTTTAAAGCAATGTATGCACTTGAAGCCCGCCTTCCCTTAAAACAGTATATAATTATCTCATCATCGGGGAATATGTCATGCCTTGCGCATATTTCGCAGATCTCTTCTTTGGTTTTAAAGATCAGGGCTTCTCTTGATTCCTCAATAAACTTATGCCACTTTATCCATTTTGCTCCGGGGAGCCTTCCTTTTCTCAGCAATGGATAATAACCTCCCGGCGTTGAAATTTCACCGTTCCATTCCTGCTCATCCCTGGTATCAAGAAGCACAATCAACGGATCATCTATGGCTTTTAGCACATCATCTTTTGTGGCAATGATATCTTCGTTGGAATTTACCGAAAATTTAACAGGCTTTGGACAAGACGGCCCATCTTCCGAAGGCAAATCTTCATTTAACCACACGATAAAACCACAATCCAATATTCCCACATTTGGATGTCCCAGGTATTTCAGGAGCCAGTACCCTCTGCAAGTGCTTCGACATTGAATCCCAACCATCTTCATACAGAATCGCCGTCTTATCCTTTGAAACGCCGGCTTTTGAAAATAGGGATCGAAACTTCTCTTTCATTTCAATCAAACCACCGGGAGTGCTTTCGGCAAGAAAGCTCTTAACCTCAGGGATATTTACAGCACCTGCAATATGATCAATCTGGAAAGATTCAGCATCCCCTGTGTCTATTAGAACAGCCGAATCTTTTGAAATCAACTCTTGAACTTCCTCCAATGAATAAAGTATCTTTTCGCTCATCTTGTTTCTCTTGGATCCTTCTTATTACAGCACATATCTCATTACCATTTAGTTAAACCTTCACAGTCATCTACCAGCAGCTTTAAAGTATGGGCAAGGTGAAACGATACCTAAGTATCACAACGTGACACCCGTGTCAATAAAAAAATAGCTTGAAATATTATCATCTTTTCCGTAAGTAGGAACATCCATCTTTTTTCAAGGTCAGACAGGGATATCCTAATATTTTTAAGACAAACCTGCTTCTGGCTTTTTTAGTCACTATCATAACGTTTGGTATAAAGAGGAAAGTTCATGAAAGTATTGGCACACAATAATCTTTCCACCCTTGAGGATATGCAGCAAGAATCGCTTCTGGGCGGGGGTGAAAGTCGAATGGAAGCCCAGCATGCAAAGGGGAAACTCACGGCAAGGGAACGTATCGATCTTTTGCTGGATGAAGGCTCTTTTGAAGAGTTTGATATGCTGAAAAAAGGCCGGGGAGTTTCGACAGAAAATTCGCACTCATATCCGGGAGATGGTGTTGTGGCAGGACATGGCACCATTGACAGCAGGGAAGTATTTATCTTCAGCCAGGATTTTACCGTTATCGGCGGCTCACTTGGTGAGGCACACTCCCAGAAGATCAGTAAAGTAATGGATCATGCTGTGCGCGTTGGATCACCAATCATAGGCTTGAATGATTCAGGTGGAGCTCGTATTCAGGAAGGTGTGGATGCCCTTGCCGCATATGGCGAAATCTTCCATAGAAACGTAAAAGCAAGTGGGGTTGTTCCCCAAATATCATGTATAATGGGGCCATGTGCCGGTGGTGCGGTCTACAGCCCGGCCATCACAGATTTTACTTTTATGGTTGAAGACTCTTCCTACATGTTTGTAACCGGTCCCAATGTGGTTAAAACAGTTATTCATCAGGAGATCTCCTTTGATGACTTAGGGGGCGCACAGGTCCATATGGAAAAAAGCGGAGTGGCACACTTTGTTATGCCCAACGACATACTGTGTCTCCGTGAAGTTCGAAGGCTGATAAACTATCTGCCATCAAACAACCAGCAAAAAGCCCCGTTTCTGGACCTCCGGGATCCTTCTGAACGGACCGATCCGGCTCTTGATTATCTGGTGCCCGACAATCCCAACCATACATATGACATGAATATTCTTATCCACAGCATTTTAGACGGCGCGGAATTTTTGGAGATTCAGGCAAACTATGCCGGAAACATCATCTGCGGTTTTGGCCGTCTTGGGGGACAGACCATAGGGCTTGTCGCAAACCAGCCCGCTGTTCTTACCGGGGCTTTAGATAACAACGCTTCAAGCAAGGCCGCCCGATTTGTAAGGTTTTGCGATACCTTTAACATCCCTTTAATCTGCCT
>JAUXBD010000075.1 GCA_030619585.1 Desulfobacteraceae bacterium | reverse complement strand
CTTTTTCCCCTCTTTTTTCCCGTCATTTAAAACTTTTTCATCCCGGCCCAAAGCCCTCCTGCTGAAGCTTCTTGTGTTCGGGTATTTATATGCTGTGTACTTTTTAAGAAGAGGGTCCTCAACCTTTGCCAAAGCGAGGCTTTCCATTTTTACCACCACAGCCTTGCTCCGCTTTTCAAGTCTGGATCGGAACCCCTCAATAATTCCCACTGCAAAATCCGTCTTTCTAAAACGATTCATGCCCCTTACACTATTGTATTCATCCCATTTGGAATCTATGTATCTTTTTATAAAATCATAAACATAACCGGCAATTTTTACATTCTGCAGTGTTCCTGTGATCTCAAGAACCCGTCCCACCTTTTCCTTTTCAAGCACATAAGAGGGAACCCATAGCCCTTCAACAAAATAATAGTCGATCAGTAAGGTTGCCAGGTGATACTCTTCCCTAAAATGGCGCAATGCGGATTTACCCACAAAGACGCTTATGAACTCCCTCTCTTTCTTACATGAGAGAAGATCAATATTATATTTCAAAATAAGTTCATGGGCCTTTGCCATGGCTGCCTCTGCCTCATGATTGTTATGGCTTTTGGCAAGGGCCAGAAGCTTTTTAACACGGGCCATAATCCTATCATTATTATCAGCGGATCTATCTTTAACCCTTTCATCCAAAGGTTTGTAATCACCGTTTGCTTTTGGGTCCGCCCTGAGCAGATGACAGGCCCGTTGAAAGGAAGGCCCGTGCATTGATTCGCCTTGGGAGCGCAAAACCTCATGGGCAAACTGGTGAGCCATCTCATGCCGCAAAACATCACAAACAGCATCCCAGGGATGGTTAAAAACAAGAGATTTGCTAAGACAGATCTCTCTTTTCTCCTCAGACCAGCACCCCAATCTCTTTTTCATATCCCTGATACAAAACAGCGGCTTTGTTATAGACCGCCTGTATTTTTCCGGCAAAACCCAAAGTGCGTTTTCCCATTCACAGGAAAGCCCTTGAATCACGCGGCGTGTGAGCTCCTGCTCCAGGTAGATATTCTTTTTATTATATTTATCAACCATGAAAGCCTTTATATCGAAAATTTGATATTTGTCCACCTAATTATGTTGGTTGGATTGGTTGTGTTCTTTGGGTTCTTTGGGTTCTTTGGGTTCTTTGGGTTCTTTGGGTTTGTTGGGTTATTTGGGTTAACCAGTTAAACTAATTCAACCAATCAAACCAGTACAACCGGTTCTAACGATTTGATAATAAAACCTCTATCTGGTATATAAAAAAGATGAAAATAGCATTTCTTCATTATCACCTGAAACCGGGTGGCGTCACCACTGTGATTAACCAACAGGTTCAAGCTTTAGGAAATGATTGTGAAACTCTTATATTAACGGGAGAACAGCCTGACTCACGGGTTTGTGCTGATACCGTTTCAATACCCGGGATCGGTTATGATAAAAAAGGAGCATCTCTAACTACCCCGGAAGATACAGCCGGCCTGATAATCAAGGCCATAGGATCAAAATGGAAAGGGGGATGCGACATTCTTCATGTGCACAACCCTGTTCTTGCAAAGAACCGAAACTTTCTGAAGATACTAAAGGCACTCCAAAAAAGAGGAATAAATCTTTTCCTCCAGATCCACGATTTTGCAGAAGATGGTCGGCCCTTGTCATACTACCGGGATGATGAGTATCTGTCTGACTGTCATTACGGGGTTATCAATTCTCGTGATTACAACGTTCTTTTGAAGGCCGGCCTGAAAGAACAGGGTGTGCACAAAATTTTTAACTGCGTGGACGCTCTGTTTCCTGACAAAGAGGATATTGCCCCTAAAAACATTGTGCTATATCCTGTTCGTGCAATAAGAAGAAAAAACATAGGCGAAGCAATACTTTTATCTTTATTCTTTAAACACGAGGAAACACTTGCCATAACACGCCCCCCTAATAGTGAAGTTGATCTTAAAAGCCACATTGGATGGAAGGCGTTTGCAAAAGGAAACAACTTAAACATTGAATTTGATGCCTCCCTTAAAAAGGATTACAAAGATCTCGTTGGGTCCTCAAAATTTTTCATTACCACAAGCATAACCGAAGGGTTTGGATTCTCCTTTCTTGAGCCGTGGACAGCCAAAAAGTTTATTTTAGGCAGGAAGCTCCCTGACATATGTATCGATTTTGAAAAAAAAGGCATCAATCTTGACCACTTATACACCAAAATGCTTGTTCCTGTCAGTTGGATAGGAAAAAAGAACCACTATGCAAAAGTGAAGTCATCTATACTTAAGAACTGTGATCTGTTCAGATTTTCAATGGACCCCAAAAAAATTGAACATTTCCTTTTCCGTTTTACCGAAAATAAAAATATAGATTTTGGCCTTCTTGATGAAGTATTTCAGAAAAAAGTTATTTTCCGTGTACTGTCCGGCAAAAAAAACCGGGACCGACTTATCGATCTTAACCCTTGTCTGATGCATGTTGATAACACACCTGACAGCGATGACCTGGTCCAAAACAACGCCATGAAAACAGCCCTTCATTACAGCAGATCAAAATACAGGGAGAACCTTCTTGAAATATATGATATGATTACCAATACCAAAGTAACCCAAAACATAGATAAAAGAGCGCTGCTATTGCAGTTTTTTGCCCCTGAAAACTTCAGCCTTTTAAAGTGGAACAGCTATGTTGAATAAAAACATTTTTGAGACATATATAACACCCCTTGCTCCTAATAAAACCTCCCTTAAACAGAAAGGCGCGCCAAAAGAGAAAATCTTGAGTGTTATATTTGATATTTACGGCACTCTTTTTATAAACGGCTTAGGGGATATCAGCACCTCACAGGAAAAGCCGGGACAAACCCATCAAATAGATGAGCTTCTTAAAAAGTATTCAATTAAAAAACCTCCGGAATTTGTTTCAAGGGAACTTTTCTTTGCAATCAATAAAAAACATGCGGAGTTAAAGGGAAAAGGGATCGATTTTCCCGAGGTCCAGATAGACCAAATATGGATGAACGTTCTTGGAATTGCGGACAGGGACACAGCGCGGGAATTTGCAGCCGAATATGAGATGGTTGTCAATCCTGTTTATCCCATGCCCCATCTTGAAGAAACACTTCAAGCATGCGTGGATAAAGGCATAGTACTTGGGATTATATCAAATGCCCAGTTTTACACCAATTACCTTTTTGAACTGTTTTTAGGTTCCGATCCCCAAGGCATCGGTTTTGACCCTGATCTTGTATTCCTGTCATACAAATATGAGTATGCCAAACCATCTGCTTTTCTTTTTAACCAGGCTTCAAAAATACTGGAAGAAAAAAACATACCCGTTAGTTCAACAGTTTATATCGGAAATGATATGCTCAAAGATATCTTTCCTTCACAAAAGCTTGGATTTCAGACCGCTCTTTTTGCAGGGGACCAAAGGTCTCTAAGGCTGCGATCCGATGATCCGAGATGCAAAGATATATCTCCTGATATTGTCATAACAGATCTGATTCAACTGCTTGACTATTTATAATTCACCGGCACAAGATTTTTTCAAGGATAACCTTTGTTATAACATAGGTGGGTTTTACCCCCTCTTCCCCCATACTTCCCGAGGCAAGCGTCTGACCGCCCACAAGGGGGTTGTCAGACGCATAGTATGCATAACGGATCTTTACATTACCCGGGATATGGTCTCGAATTATTGCAGAACTGATCGCTTTCTGGTAGTGGCCCCCTTCCATCTCCAACCCCACAGCCTTCCAGCTTGATGACTGAAATCTTCGAAGCACATCCCTGTTTTGTAACGATGTGCCCACAACCGTGACCATAGGGCCCACATACACATCTATTGAACTGTCAAAATCACCTTTTGTCAAATCATTATCAACGATATAATTGTCTGATGAGCCTTCGAGCACATGTGCTGTTGCAAGCATTATATCCCCTTTTTTACCGGGCAGTATTCCTGCTTTTCCCATAATAGATATGGAATTTACATTAAGCCTGATGGCAGATTCACCTGAAGCAAACGGATCTAAAAGTTCGTCCATGACTTCAAAAGCCTGGGCTCCAAAAGCATAATCCATGACAAGAATCACCGGTTTTTCATCCTTTATCTTTGACTTTTCACTGGATATATCAGGATGAAGTTTTGATGGCTGCAGGAGCGCGGTATCTATTAACTGACAATCGATGTGAGTTCCCGAGGTGTCAGGCAGCTCATATAATCCATGCTTCAAAGCATAGGCTCTTACTTTTTTATGCTTTTCTCGAATTTGGGGAATAAACTTGTAAATATCTATAGAAGATTCGCTCTTTTTTTGGGTTTGAATTGCCGCATACCCATATAAGAGGTTAACTATACTGTGCATGTTTGCACTTATGATATGCAATGGCCGGTCCTGCAACCCGAGTTCACATATTTTCATTTTTATGTCACGGGCCCATTTCTCACTGTAACTCTGGCTTCCGATCAGATCTTTTAACGAAGGCGTAAATGATACTACAAGTTCGCTCTCTTTTGATGTTTTCTCCTGGGCAATTCGTTTTCCAAGTCCGTATATGATCTGAAACAGAACATTGTTGTCCTTGAGGCCCGCACTGTACTTTTCCAGAGACTCAAAGGTTTCTTTAGTTTCATGAAAAGATCTCCCCAAAATGATGCTGAGATTCCATAAAGCCTTATCAATATCACTTCCGGACAGTTTTGCATTCTCAACAACTGTTGCCTCAAGCTCTTCCCATGATCCGGTTATATTGCCTGTATTGTCCGTCATCTGGTCGTATATTTTCTGTGCCTCGATATTGAGAAAGGTTATGTGGGTCAAAATATCGTAAATCTCGCTAAGCCCCCTTGTTATTACAAAACAGATCTCCTTTTCACTTACACGGTAGGATGTTCTTCGTCTTTTGGGGGGAAGGATTTTCTCAAAAGAGGTGTTGTCAAACTCCTCTTCTGCTGTAAGAATAATTCGTGTGTACTGCTCGATACCCCTTGGAAGCCTTTCAATGACATATTCCAATCCCTTTAGCTCCAATATCCTGGGATCATTCATGGAACCGTATATTTCAGGGCTCAAATTCTGCAAACCCTCGGCAAGCGTCTGGCCGGACCTGCCGGATGGCTTGTAATAGCCTCTCAGTGCAAGGGCATCTACGGTTGTTTTAATAACACTAATGGCCACCCTTGCTTTTTGTGCTTTGGTTAAATACGTCATTTTTTTCTTTACGCCCTTGGCCCTTCCGGCACCCAATCATTAGAGATTATATCTATTTGTCCATCCTCAAGCACATCCACAGTCTTACCTTGCAGGTCATTATCAATCGTACCCCCGACTATTATGCATTGGTCAATGGATGTACCTTTGCACACCCTGTGCGCGTCCACTGACTTTCGTTTTTCCGCAGGGATCTCATCGCCGTTATCAGTATAAAAGGGATAATGTTTCCATAGAACGGAATTGCTGATACGTGCATCTTTTTCAACCGTCCAGCCGTCTCCGATAATACAATAGGGGCCAAGTTTTGCTCCCGGCTCAATAACACATTCATTTGCTATAATTACCGGCGGCTCTATGGTTATCTTGGAAAGATCACAATGGTTGCCATTACCCATATATCCCCATGCTTTCTTTTTATATGGCAGTTCAACATTGACCTTTTCATCAAGGACCGCTTTGTTCACACTGATGTAGTCGGGCTTTCTGCCGATATCAAACCACAACCCATCATACTGTATCCCCCACAAAAGACAGTCTTTGGGCAGGGTAACATAATCAAGTTTGCCAAGCATTGCCGGGAAAACATGTTGGCCGAAATCATAAAAAGGTTCATGAACTCCCACGACAGCTTCAGTTCTAAGGGGATCAAGAATCTTAAGCAGGTCCTTTTCAATCATATAGATGGAGGCATTGTTAAGGTTGCTGGGTGAGTTTGGATCTTTTTCCAAAAATTCCACTATTCTTCCGGATTTTGAGATATCACCCTTAAGCTCTTCAGGTGAATCAAGAGCGACTGTTCCAAACTCCCCTCTTTTGTCCCAGGGCACAGGGCAGAGTACCATTGTAAAAGCAGCGCCTTTTTGCTTATGAATATCATACATTTGTTTGATCAGGTCTATGCCGAAATTGGTAACGATGTCACCGCTTGGTACCAGGACGGTCGTCCCGCCGAACTCTTCGATATCTGGAATCGTTTCATTTTCCATCACTTTTTTACTTTTGTTACCCAACACCTGTTTGCATACCCCCCCCAAAGTCCCGGTGGGGGTCTGTTCTTCAACATATCTGATAGAATTCGAATAGGGTGAACGCTCCCGGTAGTAATCTTTTATGGCCTTACTAAGGATACAAAGATTCATAGAGACATCTGAAATGCCTGCTTTTTTCGCTTTTTTTATCCATAACTCACTCAAAGCCACACTCCCCCCAAGGGGAAACAGGGGCTTCGGGCGGTGGTGCACGGTAAGCGGCTTTAGTCGCGATCCCAAGCCGGCTGCCAGCATTGCCAGCATTATCTGGCTCTTTTCACTATTCAAATCTATTTTTCCCGTCATTTAAAATTAGTCTCCTGCTTTGATCACCTTGGTTGTGGGATGGACAACATCATTAGATAGTGTCCATAGATAGTGTCCATCCAGAAATGAGGGATTTTGTTCGAGTTCAAGGAAGGCGAAAATTTTAACCGGAGAAATACATTGAGTATTTCAAGGATTAAAATTTGAGCCTGACGCAGAAATCGGGCAAAAAGTGGCGTTTTGCAAAGATTTCACTTTGGCGGCATAGCCAAGTGGTAAGGCAGCGGTCTG
>JAUXBD010000297.1 GCA_030619585.1 Desulfobacteraceae bacterium | reverse complement strand
GATTAAAGTGATTAATTTCTGACTACATGTCTTAACACTATTGTGGTTCCCAGACAATACCCATTGTTTTGAGGGCTTCCGGAGGATCCAGCATACTTAAAGAGCTGTCGAATGAAGATATAGCTGTGAACATGGAGGACAACATTCGGCTTAATGTATGCGCCATGGCAGTGCAGGTTTTCATTGGCGGTGAATATGAGAAACAGTCAGTGATTAATATGACGCGCCTGATAGACAAGGGTACCCGTTACGGAATTCCCACAATGGCTGTAACCGCAGTAGGCACGGATATGGCCAGGGATGCACGTTATTTCAGGCTGGCAACCCGGCTGTGTGCTGAACTTGGCGCACACTATATTAAATCATACTATATTGAAGATGGCTTTGAGTCCATCACATCCTGCTGTCCGGTACCCATTGTTATTGCCGGAGGGAAAAAGATGCCGGAAGCCGATGCCTTGAAAATGGCTTATAATGCTATCCAGCAAGGCGCCAGCGGTGTGGATATGGGGCGAAACATATTCCAGTCGGAATCCCCTACTTCAATGATACAGGCGGTATCTGCTGTTGTTCACAAAGATGAAACGCCGGAAAGAGCTTTTGAGATGTATAATGATCTGAAGGCGTAGTCATAAAAATGTTTGAGGTTTTGAGGATAGAGGAAAAACTGTTTTTGCCTTCATCCTCGGACCTCAAACCTAAAGCAAAACGCTCCTCCAACATCTTTTTAAATATTGCTTCCACTCCAATTTAATTTAGCTTTCAGAACATCAAAGTAGTTCTGCCCGGGCATGGTTATCATATTTACGGGATAGGAGCTTTTTTTAATTATAATGGTGTCTTTGTCATTTATCTCAAGGCCTTCCTGCCCGTCAAAGGTAAGCATGATGTCAGAAGACTTTTTTGCAAGCCTTATCTCTATGCGTGAACTGTCAGGAACAATCAAGGGGCGGTTGGCCAGGGTAAAAGGGCATATGGGTGTCATTATGATGCCCTGCACAGCAGGGTGGATAATCGGTCCGCCTGCAGCAAGCGAGTATGCTGTGGAGCCTGTCGGCGTGGCTACGATCAGCCCGTCGCCTTTGTAGGTAGTGAGGTCCTGACCGTTGATATAGGTTTTTAAGTGCGCAAGCCTTGCCAGGGCGCCTTTGTTTATCACCATATCATTTAATATTAATTCGCTGACTAACTCTTTTCCCTCCCTTATCACCGTAACTTCAAGACGCATCCTGGAGTTTATTGTAAATTCATTGTCCAGTATAGACTGGGCAGCCGAGAAGAGCTCATCTTCCGTTGTTTCGGCCAGAAAACCCACCTCGCCGAATTTTACACCAAGTATTGGTATGTTTTG
This sequence comes from Desulfobacteraceae bacterium, assembly GCA_030619585.1. Classification (GTDB taxonomy): domain Bacteria; phylum Desulfobacterota; class Desulfobacteria; order Desulfobacterales; family SURF-7; genus JAUXBD01. The sequence continues at coordinate 1,909 of JAUXBD010000297.1, read as the reverse complement.
CTCCCCGATCCATCGTGCAGCGCTTAAAAATGTTCCGTCTCCTCCGAGAACAAATATGCAGGACAGATCCGATGGGGCAGAAGGTGTGTTTTTGTCGGAAAGTGTACGGTTTTGCTGAAAAGGTTCTTTTCTTGCAACCTTTACCCCCTTTGATTCAAGCCATTTTTCAAGCTCATCAGCTTTGGCTTGCGCTCTTTTACTTGGTTTTACAACCATGCCCACTTTTTTCACGGTATCTATTTACTCCCTGTTTTTACATCAATTAAATAATCAACAGTTAACCACTGTGCTGCCAGAGCACTATGTTGAACGATATTATAGTTATATCTCAAAATCGGCAAGGTTTTTTAAATAAATATTGATGAAGTTAGAACCATGGCTAATTATCACTTGACTACAGGTGTCATAAACTTTTATAGAAAATATGATCTGAAGCTAAAAACAATTCACATATTGAGGAAGGCTATTCTATGGAACAAAGAGAGCGTTGGGGAAATCGATCGATATTTATCATGGCAGCTGTGGGGTCTGCCATAGGGCTTGGTAATATGTGGCGTTTTCCCTATATTGCCGCACAAAACGGGGGAGGAGCATTTTTGATTCCATATTTTGTAGCTCTTCTAACGGCAGGCATTCCCCTTATGATTATTGAATATGGTCTTGGTATCAGGACCCAGGGATCTGCCAACATTGCCCTTGGCTCAATCAAAAGGCCACTGCGGTTTGTTGGCTGGTTTGCTATATTAAGTGCATTTGGAATTAATGTGTATTACTGCATTGTGATGGGGTGGACATGGAATTTTCTCTTTGACATGAACGGTCTCAGTCAATGGGCCGGGTCTATCACAGCAAGTAAAGCCCATTTTTTCTCCGATATACTTCATATCTCGGGAGGGCCATGGGAGTTTGAACAGATTCACTGGAAACTTTTTGCAGGGCTTCTTGCCACATGGGTGGCAATATGGTTGATAATTAGAAGCGGCCTGGAGAAAATCGGGAAAATTCTCCTGTTTACAGTGCCGTTTCCTGTTATTTTAGTTGTCATACTTTTGATAAGGGGCCTTACACTTGAAGGTGCGGCAACTGGTCTTAACTACTACCTGTCACCTGACTGGTCCCAACTGAAAAATCCCGGAGTATGGCTTGCCGCTTACGGGCAGATATTCTTTTCCCTGTCACTTGGATTTGGAACCATGATAGCCTACTCATCGTTTATGCCAAAAGATACGGAGATGCCGAATTCCGCTGCAATAACGTCGTTTACGAACTGTGCTTTCAGCTTTCTTGCAGGCCTTGCAGTATTCAGTGTCCTTGGCTATTTTGCGGTGGCAACCAACACTTCAATGGCCGACGTTTCTCAGGCAGGGCCCGGTCTGGTATTTGTGGTCTATCCTGCCGCACTGGCACAACTGCCAATATGGATTAAATTCTTCGGCTTTCTGTTTTTTATTACTCTTTTGTTACTTGGGATAGATTCAGCTTTCAGTCTTCTTGAGACAGTCAGCGCCGCCCTTAGTGATAAATTTGACTTTTCCAGGGGAAAGGCCACAACAATCGTAGCTGTCATCAGCTTTATTATGGGGATTCCATTTACCACCAGCGCAGGGCTGTACTGGCTTGATATTGTTGACCACTTTATAATGTCTTACTCGATTACATTTGTCGCGGTGCTTGAGTGTATAGCAGTGGGATGGATTTTTGGCGCAAAAGAATTTATAAATGAGGTAAATAAGACTGCAGAGATAAAGATCGGGCCTATATTCTCTTTTCTGATAAAATTTCTTACTCCTGCAGTACTTTCCTATACAATGGTAAGTTCACTCATAAAAGAAATAAGAAATCCATATGAAGGCTACCCCATTTCAGCAATACTCATTATTGGCGTGGTAACTATAAGTCGGAGGCCAAG
>JAUXBD010000009.1 GCA_030619585.1 Desulfobacteraceae bacterium | reverse complement strand
TCGTAAAAAGTCAAAAAATACCTTTGTTGTCATTCCGGTGAAACTTGGAATCATATTATTTCAATAGTTTATGGACTCAGGCTTTCGCCAGAGTGACGGAATTGGGACTTTTTACGAGACCATCAAATTTAGGGTTACAACAAAAATGTGTGATGGGGCAAAGAATTTTCAAAGTTATAATCAGATAAAAAGGGGAAACAATTGAATTATAAATATTTTTCAATCTTCGTTACACTGGTTTTTTTGTTTGTTACGTCATTTTCTTGTGATCAAGCCAAAGATGATGCTTATTATTACTACAAGTTAGGTAATGATGCTTTCAGCAAAGGCGATTATAATAAAGCTATAGAATATTTCCAAAAGGTTGTGAGCATTGATGTCAAAAGACTTGGACCCGAACATCACGGTATTGCAATTTACTATAACGATATAGGCTCGGCATATGACCGCAAAGGCGATTATGATAAAGCTATAGAGTACTATCAGAAAGTTTTGGAAATTGACCTCAAACAACTAGGGCCAAAACATCCCGGTATTGCAATTGCTTATAATAACCTGGGATCGGCCAATGAAAGTAAAGGCTATTATGGCAGGGCAATAGAGTATTATCAAAAGGCTTTGAAAATTGACATTGAAAAACTAGGACCGGAACATCCTGATGTTGCAATTGATTATAATAATATGGGCTCGGCCAATGAGGGCAAAGGCGATTATGATAAAGCTATAGAGTACTATCAAGCAGCATTGCAAATTGACAGGGAAAAACTAGGGCCACAACATCATGGCGTTGCAACTGCTTATAACAACCTGGGCTCGGCATATGCAAGCAAAGGTGATTACACAAGAGCAAAAGATTATTATCAAAAGGCTTTGCAGATTGACGTTGAACAACTCGGGCCGAAACATCCTGATGTCGCTATTGATTACAATAATTTAGGAGCAGCCTATTACAACGAAGGCGACTATAACACGGCAAAGAAATACTACCAAAAGGCTGTTGAGATTAGCCTAAATCATTTTGGTGAAGCACACCCGGATACCATGCTTTTTAAAGAGAATTTAAATTCAGTAAAATGAACCCTATATCGTAGATAACACATAATATCCATAACCCCCCTCTTATGGTAAAAAAAGCCTATTATTATAATGAAAAAGACGATTGCATTTTGCGGTTTGGTTTTCGGAAGTTATGTTGGTTGGTGGCTTGGTGCAAAAATAGGAATAACCAGCGCTGTGATTTTGAGCTCTATTGGAACCGGTATAGGGTTGTATTATGGACGGCGTATAGCAAACAACCTCTTTGGATGACAGCGGTAAATGTTTGATTCCCTGTTAGTAAGTTATATGCTGCCGACAATATGGCTATCCAATTAAAAAGGAATAGGGAGAACCTTCCTGGATTTAGAGAACATGGCAAAATACTCATGGCCGTCACCTTTCACCGGGACTGGCCCATGTTCGGCACATGGCCGGGCAGAGGATTGCCCCAGAAAACTCCTGTGGAAAACCTTTATATGGTGGGAGACAGGGCTCTTCCTCCTGGATATTTTGCGTCTTCAGGCTGTGCCCGCACAGCCCAGATAGTGGCCGAAGATATTGCAAACAGGATAGAACCAAAACCTTAGCCCAATAATAGCTCTATGAAATCAAATCTAACACTTATAGGTATGCCTGGTGCAGGAAAAAGCACTATTGGGATAATACTAGCAAAAAATTTAGGACTTGGCTTTATCGACACTGATGTGCTCATTCAAATCAATCAACAGAAGTCTTTGCAGCAAATCATAGATGAGAGTGACCACCTTAATTTAAGATCAATTGAGGAAAAGGAAATTTTAAAAATCAATATTGAAAAACATGTTATCGCAACAGGAGGGAGTGTTGCTTACAGCGAGAAAGCAATGGGCCATTTGCTTGGCATATCAAAAATAGTTTTTCTTGAAGTAACTTTTAAAGAAATAAAAAAAAGAATCCATAATTTTAAAACAAGGGGAATAGCAAAAGCGAAGAACCAAACATTCAATGAGCTTTTTGAAGACCGTCAACTCTTGTATAAGAAATATGCAGAGATTACTATTGATTGCAATCAGTTAGATCAGGAGGAACTGGCTGTTCAAATTGCAGAATCATTATAGAAATCATGGGATATCCCAATATCTTTCTGGTTCCTAATGCATTCGAACCACTGATGGTACAGGCTCATCTTTGCAATCGCTTCATCCGAGATGATTTTATCGTTGATGTGCTTTGGGACACAGCTCTGACGTTCAGTATATTCCATTATGGTATCCATCAGAAATCTGGCTTCCATATTGTCTTTTTCTGAAAGCCCTTTCCAGTTGTTGATATCTCCTGAACGTTCCATGATTTGTTCCGTTCTCATTACCAGTTCTTGACACATAATCATTTCCATTTCCTTCATACATATATTTTTGTCAAATTCATCATCGTTTGTTACTTTTTATATATCTTATATATCAATATTCGTGCCAAGTGATGATTTGCCTTAATTACAGGCCTTTAGAGGTTTGCCAGACAGGCGGTTGTCGACATTTTGTGTTTTATTCGACAAAATTGTCGAATAAAACAGATGCTGAAAGATTTCTCTTTAGGAGAACAATGATTTCTGATACTGTCTATCGATAGTCGGCTGTGGTCATGTATACATAGTTTGTTGTCAAAGGGGTGCAGGCGTAATTCGATTGATATGGAATTGAATTTTGTTTCTATAAAACTGAACACAGGCATTACCCGTTTATTAAAAATCTGATAAAAAACGCTGGAGACACTGATGGCTGTAAACAACTCACTGAAGAATGGAATTAAGGTCAATCGTTTCAAAACATTTACAATTCTTCAGCTTATACCCGCCTGGTTGGGTAACCTTCTCATATTTGGTCTCCTGGGTACTATAATATTTGTTTATTTTTTATGGCAGCTACAAGTGGCTCAAAAAACCTTTCTATATTATGTCCGGGAGCATACCAGGATCATTTCGGAAGCGATTAAGCAGAATGCCGAAAATGTTGTACTATCTGATAAAAGATATGAGAAAAACATCGCGGCATATTTAGGCAACACGGCCCGTCTTATTGACTTTTCGGATACGGCGGCTCCATTTTCCGCAGCAAACCTCGCTGCTTTTGCACAAAAAATGAAACTGGCAGGTGTTTGTATTGTCCAAAACAAACAGAAGCATACCCAAAGTCCCGTTGGATGGCTGAAAAATCCATCCGATTATTGTCAATCAGGAGCTAATCTCATCCAAACCCATCCACGCAAAAACCTCCGTATTTTCACCTTACCAAGAGACAATCAAGCGGGATGTATTATTGTGGGATTGGCGTCGGATCGTATTGAAAAAATTGTGCGGGCGCCTGACGGATTATCTCATATATTGAACCAGCTGTCAGGGATAAGTGGGATTTCCTACGTGAAAATCGAGCCCGGCCCCCATAAGGATACCGGTGGTTTACCCGGAAGCGAATTTCTCCTGGTCAATGAAAGTAAAATTGCTGAAACCCGAATAAACTTTGGTAAGGATATACTGGTTGTGGGACTGGATACCGTGCATTTTTTTATCCGGGAAAGACAGCTTGTGAATGAACTTATTGTTTTCAGCGCCATCATCGCCTTTATTAGTGCTTTTTTTTCATGGCTCATCTATCTCTACCAGCGCGCTCATATAGAGCAAGTAAGAGGGTTTGAGCGAAAACTCGCTAAAGAACATGAGGATGCTGCGCTGGGGCGTGCATCTGCGACAATCACCCATGAAATCAGGAATCCGTTAAACGCGATTCATATGGGGCTTCAGCGCCTTCAGATTGAGACTGAAGGCTTAAATGAAGATCATCACAATCTTATTTCAACAATTTTAAGAGCGGTAAAAAGAACAAATGGCATTGTCACACACCTCAGGCGATATGCAGCTCCTTTAATACCCAACAGTCAACCAGTTGACCTGACTTCAATCGTTCAAAACATGCTCACTCTTTACCAGCAACAATGTTCCGATCAAGCAATATCCGTAACCTTTGAATCACGAAACAACAGTCTGCTGGTAGGTGACTCGGATCTACTTGAAGAGGTTGTTGAAAATTTAATTAAAAACGCCATCGAAGCCCAACCGGATGGAGGCTCCCTGAAAATTAGTGTTTTTAAACAGGGATCAGATTTGGTACTTTTGGTTGAAAACAGTGGGTATGATCTGTCTGAAAAAGAGACCGAGAACATTTTGGAACCCTACTTTACAACCAAGACAAGGGGGTCAGGATTGGGCCTTGCTATTGCCAAACGAATCGTCCTTGCTCATGGCGGTCGCATTGAAGTTGAAATACCGGCCAAGGGAATTATTCGCATTTCCGCATACCTGCCTTTGATCAAAGGTGGGTAAAGGTTATTGGATAAGGTGCGAGATGTTTATTTTAAAAGGGTGCAGAGGTGAAATAATACCATGAGAATTCTAGTCGTTGATGATGAATCCATACAGCGCGACATGCTGAAAGGGTTTTTGGAAAAACAGGGGTACCATGTGGTTGCGGCTGAAAATGGCAAAACTGCGTTAAACCGTTTTTTAGAACAACCGTTTCAGCTGGTTCTGCTGGATCATCTGATGCCCGATCTTACCGGTGATGAAGTGCTTGCCGAAATGAAAAAAATAAACCCTCTTTTACGGGCGATCATGATTACGGCCTATAGCAGTGTGGATACCGCTGTAAAGGTTATGAAGCTTGGGGCGGATGATTTTTTGGAAAAACCGGTTGACCTCTTTTTGCTTCTGGAAAAAATTCAGATGATCGAACAGTGTGTTATTGTGAAAAAAGAGGCGTCGGATGTAACTGAGGTTATAGATCAAAGCGAATTGCCCATCAGGATCATTGGAGAAGGGGTTGCCATGCAAGAGGTCCTGTCTTTAGCCAGTCGAATCGCCCCAACGCCGTGGAATGTTCTTATACGGGGTGAAACCGGCACGGGAAAGGAGCTTATAGCGCGTCTTATCCATTTGCTCAGTCCAAGGAAGGATGGCCCTTTTATCGTGATCAATTGCGGGGCAATACCGGAAAATCTTTTTGAATCTGAACTGTTCGGACATGAAAAAGGTGCTTTTACCGGTGCAGCAACAAGCCGGAAAGGCCGCTTTGAACTGGCTCAAAACGGCACAATTTTTTTGGACGAAATTGGAGAACTTCCCCTTCCTTTACAACCGAAACTGTTAAGAACGCTTCAGGAAAGATGTGTCAACCGAGTCGGCAGCGAAAAGGACATACAGGTGGACACCCGTGTTCTGGCGGCCACCAATCGGGATCTTGATCTTATGACCACGAAGGGATTGTTCCGGGAGGATCTTTACTATCGGTTAAAGGTACTTGAGATAGAGCTTCCACCCTTAAGCAAAAGAAAAGAGGATATCCCCTCTTTGGTAGAATTCTTTCTTGATCGGTGTGGATTAAGCCCCATAAGTTTCGATGCAGATGCCATGGCCACATTAGTTAAATATCCCTTTCCCGGAAATGTCAGGGAACTGGAGCATTTAATCCAGAGAATCGTCACCCTGGTTCGTGGCAGTGTGATAAGAAACAAAGATCTCCCCGCTGAAATCAGGTACCATAAAGCCACAGAACCGGGTGTGCTTGCCGATCGCCTGGAATCGGTTGAAAGAGAGATGTTACTTTCCGCACTTGAAAAAAATGATTGGGTTCAAACTAAAGCATCCGAATTACTGGGTATCAGTGAGCGGGTGTTAAGATATAAAATGAAAAAATTTAATATCCAAAAAGGATGAACTCATATTATTGCATTTGTATATAAAACATTTATATATGGACTATGTAAAGCATCACTGGGCAGAAAGCTATTTAGAGAGTATTAGCTTTTTGGAAATTTTTATATCCTGAATTTTCCCACCAGCTCGTTTAACATCTTGGCAAGTTTGCTCAACTCTTCTGCGTTTAAATTAACCTGGGAACTACTGTTTGACATCTCACTGGCAAAGCTGCTTACTTCAGCTATATCCCTTGCTATACCTCTATTGAAGATGCAACCATTCCAACATTTGTGGCGGTCTGCTCCATGGCAGAAGCAACCGAGTTCATATTGGTACTCATCTCTTCAGACGACGATGCAACACTGTTTGAATTGCTGGACATGCTTTCAGCGCCCTGGGACATATGGTTAGAAAGTTCGAAAAGACTCAAGGATGCATCGCCCAAGGCTTCAGCATTTTCGGCAATACTTTTGACAACACCTCTTATCTTTTCAATGAACAGATTAAACCATTTTGCAAGCTCACCCATTTCATCATTACTCATTACTTCAAGATGTATTGTAAGGTCTCTCCCCTTGGGCAATATCTTTAAGGCCGGCCACTGCATCGATAACAGGTCTGGTTATACTTCTGCTTACACCATTGAAAAAACACAAGAAGATTATTACTTTATGCATTATAGATTTTCTCAATCCGGCTCTCCTGTTCTCCCACGGGTTAGTTGCTCAACAATTCCTCCTATTACTGCACATTCCACACCAAAAGGAAGGTATCCTGCATAACCGATAAGCGGCATCTCAAAAATCTTGAACCTATGGACAAAGGGGACTGAATATTCCCATTTGGCCAGGCTGTAAAAGTTCCACATCTCCCAGAATATTCCGCAGATGAGTGCTGCTACTGCATAAGAAACCACAACACTCCAGTTACCATGGGTAATATCTGACAACACATGACGCTCTTTCATAAGAGTCTGGAGAGAGACAACAATAAATAAAGGAGACAGCCAGAGCAGGGAAGAAAAAAAGCCCGGCCACACTCCGATACCGGCAAGCCCTGCTCCTGATATGATTATAGCACATGAGGCTAAAAGTTTCGGGCAGACAATTTTCAATGGGAAAAACCCTGTGAAGCCCTCTTTTATCAAAGGGATATTGCATAGCAAATCACGGGTCCCCAGCACTGCTGGTAAAACAGTGGAAAACGAGAGGCTTGCCCACAAGAAATATTCCAAGGAATCGTAATTGGCTCCAACATAATACCAGTTCTGGACAAAACGATTCAGGTATTCAAAAAACCACCAGAACATGGCGCTCACAGGAAACAGCAGTAAAAAAAAACCAGGACGCCGGATCATCATGCATGCACCTTTCTTCCTTTGATTTAATGCATTAATGACCAGGATATAGGAAAGCCACAAAGGGAAAAAGGTGTGTGGCTGGAACCTGTTAAACCAGGGGAAACGGGTCCATGCCATGATCCAGAAACAGATTCCTGACAATAGGCCGAACCATCCCCACCAGGGAAAAGGATATGAAGGGTTATCATTGGGTTCAACACTGACTTTTGTCTTAATTGCCCGAAAAATCAGAGGAAGGGTTGCCAAAAGCACTATAAGTGCATAACAGGTAAAAGCTATCCATGAAAATGGGGCATGGCTGACATACTTTGTATGAGGGGGAAATTCCAGGTATTTTGCAGGCGGATAACCGGCAAGAATAACTCCAAGCATGGGCAGGCCAAGCAGCATACTTGCCATGATAAAGAATTTCAGAAAAATACTTTTCATGATATCCAACCCACCTACCTGCCCCACAAAAAAACCCTGCCTGTTTAAAGGCAGGGTTTTACAGTTTTGCTTTGTAAGTTCCTCTACTTTTCCTGCTTATCTGCCCCTTCTTTGGCAGCAGATTCCTTTTCGTCAGATGCATCTTTTTCAGTCACATCTGTATCTTTTTCATCTGCTTTAGGTGCTGTTTCCTGCTGTGTCTTTTCCTCTGTTGCCGGCTTAGTCTCTTCCGGCTCCGGCTCTTTTGCGGATGTTGATTCAGGCTCCTTTGCTTCAACCGGCTCTTGCTCAGTTTCCGGTTCCGGCGCCTTTGTCACCTCAACCTTTTTTTCAGTGCCGCTCTTTGTTTTCTTTTTAGTTTTCTTTTTGGCTTTCTTTTCGAGAGAAACAAGTTCAACCAAAGTAACCGATGCAGCATCCCCTGGGCGTGTGCCCAGTTTAACAAGCCTGGTATAACCTCCGTTTATGGAACCGAATCTATCGGAAGCCTCTTCAAACAATTTATGTACAACATCCTTCTCCATCATTATTGAAAGCACCTGACGTCTGGCATGAAGGTCGCCCCTTTTGGCCAGTGTGACCATCTTGTCTGCCCAGCGCCTTAACTCTTTTGCTTTAGCATCTGTTGTACGAATACGATCATGTTTAAACAGGGACGTGACCATATTACGAAACATGGCGTTTCTGTGGCTGCTTGTCCTATTTAATTTTAGTCCTGCTTTACGATGTCGCATAAGCTATACTATTCTCCTTCCTCAATATTTTCATCAGGAGGGACAAACTCCTCAAGCTGCATTCCGAGAGAAAGGCCCATATCAGATAAGACTTCCTTTATTTCATTTAATGATTTTCTTCCAAAGTTTTTAGTCTTAAGCATTTCGGGTTCGGTTTTCTGAACCAGCTGATAAATCTTGAGAATATCAGCATTTTTCAAGCAGTTGGCACTGCGTACTGACAGTTCGAGTTCATCCACGTTTCTATATAAGTTGTCATTAAAACTATTTTTCTCCGTATCTTCAACGGCGATCTGCGGCTCAGGCTCAAGCTCCTCATCAAAGTTGATAAATATGGTTAACTGCTCCTTTAGTATTTTAGAGGCATAGGCAACAGCATCCTCAGGAAAAACACTTCCATCGGTCCAGACCTCAAGGGTGAGTTTGTCATAGTCTGTCTTCTGGCCCACACGTGCATTGCTTACCACATAGTTAACCATTTTAATAGGAGAAAAAACCGAATCAATTGGTATGGTACCTACGGGCGCTTCTTCATCTTTATTGTTCTCACTTAAAGAATACCCCTTGCCCACTTTGACCCTCATATCCATCTTTAAATCCGCATCTCCGGAAAGGCTCGCAATATGCAAATCAGGGTTTAATATTTCAATTGCCCCTTCGTCTCTTATAATATCGCCCGCTGTGACCGTGCCCTCTCCTTTAGCCTCAATGCGTATGGTTTTGGGAGCCTGGCCTTCAACCTTCATCCTAACTTCCTTCAAATTAAGAATTATCTCCGAAACATCCTCCAACACACCCGGGACAGTGGTGAACTCATGCATAACGCTGTCAAATTTCACAGACACTATTGCTGCACCATACAGAGATGAAAGTATTACCCGTCTCAAACTATTGCCTAATGTTGTTCCAAATCCTCTTTCAAGAGGTTCACAAACAAACTTGCCATAGGAAGGACTGCTTGTTACTTGGACCTTTTCCGGCGAAATCAACTCTCGCCAGTTCATGTACATTAACTCATTTGATGACATAATATATCTCCGGAATTAATTGATAAGGAAATCAGATTAGATATTTACATGCTCCTAAATAAAAGCATTAAATACCATGTCAAGAATCCTTCAATCTGGGTCAAACGCCCAAACATAATATTCTATTTCGAATAAAGCTCTACAATAAGCTGTTCCTGAATAGGCATCGTTATATCTTCACGAACAGGCAAACTTTTTACGGTACCCTTCTTGTTATCTTTATCCAACTCAAGCCATTGAGGGATACCCCTTCTCACAACTGCTGCAAGGGAATCCTCCACAAACTGCATCTTACTGCTTTTTTCACGAAGCTCAATAACATCATTAGATTTTATAATGTATGAGGGTATGTTTACCTTCTTACCATTCACCAAAAAATGGCTGTGAGCAACAAACTGGCGCCCCTGGGTTCTCGAATTCACAAACCCCAACCGATAAACCACATTATCCAGGCGACACTCAAGATGCAATAGAAGATTGGTTCCCGTAATTCCCTTTTGTCTATCCGCTTTCTCAAAAACAAGGTGGAACTGTTTTTCAGAAAGGCTGTACATACGTTTCACCTTCTGCTTTTCACGGAGCTGAACGCCAAAATCTGAAAATTTCTGTCGTCTTTGCCCTTGTTGTCCAGGCGCATAGCTTCTACGATCAAAAGCACATTTGTCCGAATAGCAGCGATCTCCCTTAAGAAACAGCTTCATATTTTCTCGTCTGCATAACCTGCAAACAGGACCTCTATATCTTGCCAAGTTTTCCTCCCTTAAATCCCTTTCGATCCCACAAACTTAAAACCTTTATATTTTTTAAACCCTGCGCCTTTTTGGCGGCCTGCAACCATTATGGGGTATCGGCGTTACATCTTTGATCGTCAATACGTGAAAGCCTGTTGATTGCAATGCACGAAGCGCTGATTCCCTTCCGGCTCCCGGACCTTTAACATATACTTCAACAGTTTTCATTCCATGTTCCATCGCCTTTTTAGCAGCATCTTCGGCGGCCAGTTGCGATGCAAACGGAGTGCTCTTACGTGATCCTTTAAATCCCTGGACACCTGAACTAGACCAGGATACCACATTGCCAGCCTGATCTGTAATAGTAACAATTGTATTATTAAAAGTTGACTGAATATGCACAACTCCGCTTGATATATTCTTTTTGACCCTTTTCTTTTTTAAACGACTTGGTTTTGCCATTTGTAAAGCCTTTCTATTTCTGACTTATATTATTTCTATTTCTTGGTAACTCCGCCCTTTTTCTTGACAGCTGTTCTCCTGGGACCTTTACGTGTACGTGCATTGGTACTGGTTCTCTGCCCCCGCACCGGAAGTGACTTCCGATGGCGAAGACCTCGATAACATCCCAGGTCCATGAGCCTTTTAATGTTCATGGAGATCTCGGTACGAAGTTCCCCTTCCACCCTGTATTCATTGGTAATTAACTTGCGGATATCATTGATCTCAGATTCTGACAACTGATCTGTATCCATGTTAGGATCAACCTTACACTTGGCAAGTATCTTCCTAGATCT
>JAUXBD010000318.1 GCA_030619585.1 Desulfobacteraceae bacterium | reverse complement strand
CCAACTTTGTCTTCCTAAGACCGCTTGGCCCTCCGACTTCAAGACCTTCCAGTTGTTTTCCAACCTGCCCGTATCGTTTCTGAATATCATCACTGTTTTTCGATGTTGAGGGAAGAGATTCAATAACCTTGCTCTGTAGAGTTTTCACCCTTTCAAAATAAAGAGATATTGCCGCATCCGGCACAAGCATCACCATACTTTTTAGCAACTCCTGCCTTAGGTTGGATACTTTTGTTTCAAAGTTCGAGATATCATCCCTGTTTTCAAAACTGTTTTGTGCGGAACGCTTAAAATCGTTCCATGAAGATTCAAGGGAGCTGTAATATTGGGGAAGTTTTTCTACCAAAACCTTTAAATTACCATTATTCTCTTTTTTGACCCTGTCAATGAAAACCTTGTATTTAAAAAAAAGCTGTTCCATCAAGACAAAGCTATCTGCAAAAGGGTTATCTATTATGCTATTGTCATCAAAATCGCTTTTACGCATCTGGTCAAGCCTGTCGATGGCTGCTTCAGATGTTTTAACCATTGAGGCAAACAGGGTAAATAAAGAGACCTGGATATTTTCATATCCAAGCATTGCTAAAAGAGTTTCCCGAATAAGGGGCTCTAACTCCGGCGCACCGGCAGCAAATTTTTTCTCCTTTAAACCGGCTGATTTTTTTTCAAGCTTTCCTAAGATTCTTTTGTTTTGAGAAATAACTTCTTTGGTTGACTCTACTGCAATCTCCCTTAAGATCCTTTCAAAAATCTCCGGCAAATCATTCCGGCCATTGTCCGGTTTAGTCGGGTCCGGTTTAGCAGCCGGGTCCAATTGACTAATCCCAGGTGTTGCTCCACTGTCCTCATTGTTTGAATGGGCGTAAGGCAAAGGGGAATCAACCTGCTTTTCAAGCTCACCTTGAAGAGATTCAAGATCTTTATTTATCCGTAAAAAGTCTTGGACGCCTGCGTCAAGTTTTGCCCCACCCAGGATAACCGTTTTCGATTTTATATCTTTGCCTTTGTCATCAGACAAGGAGATCTGATCTATCCATGAAAGCAACCGATCTGCGCCATGCAACTCGTTAATGGCCAGGGTATAGATATTTTTCACATGATCTGATTTTTTAAGATAATCAACTATATAATATAGAAGACTGATCAATGACCTGGAATTTTCCCAGGCCCCGACAGGATCTGCCCTTTTAAGCCCGTCAATAATCCAGCCCTCAAGACCTGCCACAGTATCAACAGCCCTTTGTACACTTAAAACATCTTCATAGGCCTTGTTAAGCTTGGCAAGCTCCGGGTCCTCGTTGCCCTCCATGGCAGCTTTTTTATCATCCTTATCTTGGGCAGCCTTGTAATTTTCCAGTTCTGCAAAAAACCGATCCACATCTTTTTGGACAATCTCCTGTAGATGAAGAATATCCTCCTGATAGTCAATCTGGTACTGGGCAAGAGTTTTTAAGTTAAACTTCAGGCTGTCTTCAGAAAAAGAGTACAGGTAAAAACTCTCCAGCCTTGGCAAAAGATCGTTCTGGGCCTGCAAAAGGTTTTGAATTCCGTCTTCAAGTTTCAGGTTTTTCTTTTCAATCTCCCTTATTCTCTCCCAGGTCTTTGTCCAGGCATCCCTTGCAAGAGCCCAGTTCTGTTTTGCATATATACCTGCCTTATGGATATCCGTTCCATTTGCAATGCTGATCTTTCTTTCCAGATCAAGGGATTTTCTGTATTTATCAAAAGCTTTTTCATATCCTGCCAGGGCCTCTTTCAGCTCTTCAATACCCGCACCCTCCTTGCTGCTCTTATCTTTTGCAAGTGTGTAAAGGGCATTTCCTTCATTAAAATAGATATTCTTTAAAAGAACCTTTTTAGGGTTGCTTTTTATCGCCTCTTTGTAGGTTTCCAGCGCCTCTTCGCGTTTCCCAAGGTGCTGCAGAACATTTGCCTTGTTGTAAAACAAAACAGACTCTTTGGGGGCGGCTTTCAAACCCTTGTCGTATATCTTCATTGCTTTTTCATATTCCGCTTTTTCAAAAGCCTCATTTCCCTTTTTTATCAATGCCTCAAGGTCCTCTTTGCCATAGGCACTGCATGCAATAAATAAGACTATAAAAAAGCATATTGATTTTAAACTAATGCGTATCATTTCTCTTTTCTTTCCCTCTTTTTTTCCGAGATAAAAAATTCCACGGCAAGCAGGATAACAGCCAGAATAAGAGGAAAGATATAAAACTCTTCATATACGACTTTCTTCTCCTCTTTCTCCTTCTGCTTTTGAACAAGCTCTTTTAGTTTATCTTCATCAAGCTCAATCTCTCTTTCTTTTTCAAGGTCATCCGGCTCCTTAATGGCAATGTTTTTTATGAATATTTCCTTCATATCCACATTGCTGTCTTCAACAGAAACGTAAATGCCCTTTGCCTTCTGACTTATATTTTTTAAGAACTCCTCATTTAAACTAGACCTTACAGGATTTCCATTAGAATCCTTAACGCCAAGCACTATAGAGCCTGCCCTGGTCCCCAGGCCCACAGTATGTATCCTTATCCCTTTTTCATCAAAGCCTTGCTTTGCAATATCGTAAATACTGTTTTCAAAAGTCTTTTTGTCTTCACCTTCCAGGCCTTCTAAATCCGTATCACCACCATCTGTGATAACAATCAGGTCTTTGTATTTGTTTTCTGAAAAATCAAACTGCCTGTCTATAATCTCTTTTAAAGCCGGAGTGAATTTAGTGCCGGCATAATCGTTATCATTTATCCTGACATTGGACAGAACCTGTTTGAAATAACTGTAATCAAGGGTCAACACACATTTTACGGAAGGTATGGAGGTAAAAACCACCATTCCCACATGTTCACCGTCAAGGCCTGAAATGATATCTCTTATCATATCCTTGGCCTTTTCCATTCGATTTGGATAAAGATCTTCAGACCCCATGCTTGCTGAAACATCCAGGAGAAACAGGATATCTCTTGCGCTCTCCCGTACCTTTACCTTCTGCCCCTTGCCTTTATCTTT
>JAUXBD010000249.1 GCA_030619585.1 Desulfobacteraceae bacterium | reverse complement strand
TAAAACTATTCATATATACATTTGATTGTGTTGCATGTTTAATTCTTTTAATCTTGACAAATATGCCATATATCCATAATTCAATATTAAAAAATATTATCGGTAGGGTTTTTCTAACTGTTTTTTTCACAGCAATTTCTTAAATACAATGAATGAGATAAATGCCATAATACAAAGGCTTAAGGATAATGAAGAGATTGCAAGAAAATTCCATGAAGTTGAGAAAAAAATACTTACCATTCTGAAATATAAGGATCTTTTTGAAGTCCTCCTGCTGGAAATTAAAAATCAGTTCAAGGTTCCCTACGCATGGATCTCCATGATTGAGAAAAGCGAAATCTCAAGTCTTATTGAGTCTCTCGACTCATCAGACATACTGAAAGAACATATAAATACAATTGACAGGACTGCTTTTAAGGAGCTTACCGGAAATTATTCAAAACCCTTGCTTGTAAATGAGGACCTGAAACCCTATTTTAAACTTCTACCCCCGAGCAGGAGTTATCTGATAAAATCACTGGCTATTGCGCCCATCTCACTTGACGGAGAAATTATTGGGAGTTTAAATCAGGCTAGCTCTTCAAAAACAAGATTTGAACCCGGAATTGACACCAGCCTGCTTGAGCAGCTTGCATCAAAGGTGTCCCTCTGTTTGTCAAACGTTACAGCTCACGAAAAGCTTGAATTCTTAGCTTACCATGATCCCTTAACCGGCCTGCTAAACAGAAGGGTTATGGAAAAAGTACTTAACAGGGAATTTTACAGGGCACAACGTTATTCCAGTGCACTTTCCCTGGCTTTCCTGGACCTTGATTTTTTCAAACGCATCAATGACAACTTCGGGCATGAACGCGGAGATGATATTTTAAAATATGTGGCAGACACACTTGTAAGCATGAGTCGTGATTCAGATATTGTGGCAAGATTTGCCGGGGATGAATTCATAATGATTCTTCCTGAAACAGATCGAAGAAAAGCTGACTTTCTCATGAATAGAATTCAGGTCTTTTTAAGGCACAACCCTTTGAATGTAGAAAAGATAGCCATCCCAGTTACAATCAGCTGCGGAATAGCCTCAACCCCAGACAAGGATATTGACAATCCAGCCATGTTTTTAAAAAAGGCCGATGAAATGCTCTATGAAAAAAAGAGGTCCAGAGCAAACTTTCCTGATGGTGCCGCAATATCGAAAATCATAATATTATCAGTATCTCAACCGCATCTTTAGAACGGGAAAACAGGAAAGACGGCGACAAGTAATCTTCGCTGGTTAAAGATCAAAGAAAAGTCACATTTGTTCAGGCTTATGAGTCTAACCAATACAGAGATGTGGGTTTAAAGCTTATTAAACTGAAACGTGAAGGCGGAAGATGGAAAATATTTCGGGAAGACTGGCGAAAGATGTAACAGCCTTTTTTTTGTCGGGAATTAAAAACAGGAAAAGACACTGGAATATCTTGCTCGTGGACGATATGGGTAAAATTGTGTCGTTTCAGTGGGTTGGGCATCTGGCAATTGCTTGTTGCTTGGCGCTTGTTATCGCTGTGGTTGTCACGTGTTACCTGTTTTTTATTGGCTGGAGCAGTAGAACTGAAAACAGGGAACTTAAAGAGTCTTTAGCACTGTTGCGCAAAGAGGTCAAAGAATTACAGCATGAAAGAGATATGAGTATGGTAGATATCCGTAATGTCATCGATACTTTGGATAGGCCGGGAAAAAAGGACGGTCCAAATAAGGAGGTTAAAAAGGATGTAACAAAAAGTACTGTGGCGCCAAAAGAAACAACCCCGCCTTTATCAACTAAAAAGACACTTGATAGTATTGCCGGAACACCTCCAATAAGTGTCGGCGTTAAAGACTTCTCAGTCTCACATGGTCCCGAAAACAATGTTTTGATAGTACAGTTTTTGATAAAGAATTTAAGTACAACCCCTGGTAAAATTTCCGGTCGTATCTTTGTGGTGTTAAAACCTGACAACAGCAATCAGGGTAAATGGTTGATAATCCCACCTGTGAACCTGACTTCAGGCAAACCTTCCGATATCCAAAAAGGGCACTTTTTTAAAATTGCCAGGTATAAAACAGTAAAGCTTTTTGCCACTAATCAGACTGCCCCGGAAAGATTCACAGCAGCTACTGTATTTGTTTTTACCACAAAAGGAGAGCTGGTTCTGGAAAAGGATATCCCTGTGAGTGTTGAAAAACCCAAGCAAATAAGCCTGAAGAAAAAAAGCGCACCAAAGGATATAACATCAAATAAGCTTCAGCCCAACGAGGATAGAATGCCAAAAGATGCGCAAACAGGCATCATTTCAACGGAGTCTGATAGGAAAAGTCCGGACAAGGTGCAATCAACCATTGTGCCTGCTCAGAACCTGTCTGAAGAACAGGCAATAGACAAGCCGCAGCCAAATGCGGTTTCGATTCAGCCAGGGACAGTACAAAACGGGATAAAGCCGGCCACAACCCCGGCTGAATAATTCCTTAATTAAGAGTAATATGGTTTTTAATAATCTATGGTTGAGCTAAAACAAGGTGGAAACCCAAGAGCCGGTAAAATAGTTGCGGTTTTAGCCATAGCTTTTTTTTACAATTTTTCTCAGGAGATGCGTCGTGAAAAATGAGCCCAAAGAGATCTCTATCATTGATAAAGAGTTAAAGATTGATGGATCGGTTGCCAGCAAAGGAACGCTAATAATAAAAGGCGTTATAAAGGGAACGCTTGCCGGTGAAACCATCGTTATTGCCCAGGGTGGAGAGGTTTATGCTGAGACAAAGGTCGCTAGCATGACCATAGGCGGGAAGTTTGAAGGAGATATCTGTGCAACTAAAGAGCTAATAATACTTTCCACGGGTAACTGTACCGGAAAAGTTGCGTGCAAAAATCTGACGGTTGAAAATGGGGGAATTTTAAATGCTTCGGTAAATTATGTGGACTCCGGAAATGGGAAACATAATAATGGTAAGAAAGCTGACAAGGAGATCAAGGTTTAAAAAAATAATCACATGGAAAGTCACTTGCCGGCTTCAAAAAGAGGAGAAAGCTTTCCCAAATCAATTTTTATATTTTCAAAATTCTTAAAAGTTACGTTGGAAAAGGACAATGCTGATTCATTTTTAATTATCTCAAACAACTTAAGGTAGTTAATACATATCCTGTTGTCCCAATTAAGATCCAGCTTGCATGACAGGCGCTTGATATCCTCCTTTTTTCCCTCAATTTCCAGAAAATTTCCAAAGGGCATTGTGTCTAAGCAAAGATGTGTGCCACCCAGAACAAATGTTTCGCGCCATTTTTCATATGTCTGTTCTGTATGAAAGCCAATGGATTCGAGGATAAATTTCATTGTGTCAAAGTCGCTGATCTCAACCTCAAGCTCATTGTGGATTTTGAAATGGCTGTCCGGCTCACTTCCCTTAGTTTCAGGTCTGCCGGGGGGAGGAGGGGATTTAAATGTAAGCGTTATTTTATTATCCTGCCGTAGCCTTAAAAGAGATCTCTTTTTTAGAAGACTTTTTTCAGCATCTTCAAATAGCAAATTGGTCTCAAACAGTTTTCCTTTGTTTTCAGCGCCAAGTCCGAAAATACGATTGCGCACAAGGCTAATATCTTTTAAATAATACTTTACCTCAATCTCCAGTGATTCCATATGGCCATCTCAGTTTTTTAAGGGTGTTCAATTGATAAAAGGTTTCTTACCAGGATTCAAAAGCTTTCAATCTTATTGTCATTTTAATTGCACCAACCTTATGGTAATTTATATTTTAGATCACTTTATAACTATTTTTTTCTTGACAC
>JAUXBD010000267.1 GCA_030619585.1 Desulfobacteraceae bacterium | reverse complement strand
TTGATGCACCTGACATGAAAGAGAAAAAGGTGGTTATCGACGGAAAGTACGTGGATGACAAGTTCAAGGATATCAAGGATGATGAGGATTTGAGCAGGTATATTCTTTAGTCGGGGAAAATAAAAAAAGTGTGAAGTGCCTAAAGTTTGGAGTGCCTAAAGTTGAGGCACGCGCTTTCAGCGCGGTCAATTTTTAAAAAGGTGGGGTGAGACCGTTTTGGTTTGGATTTGAAGTGAGTCCCGCTAACTGTGTGATGGAATTCTATCAATTTTATATAGACTGATAGAGAGAAGCGATGCCTTAACTTTAGGCACTCCACACTCCACACTCCACACTTCAAACTTTTCATCCTGACTCCCACAGGGCGGGAGGACCAGGTTTTCAATGCTGGAATAAAAACAGACGATAACTTTATGAAACCAAATGTCGCAGATATACTTGTAGAGTCGTTACCTTATATACGCCTTTTTTATGGCATGACCATTGTGATAAAATATGGCGGTCATGCAATGGTTGATGAGCAGCTTAAAGAAGATTTTGCAAGGGATATCACCCTTCTTAAATTTATAGGCATGAACCCGGTTGTGGTGCATGGAGGCGGGCCCCAGATAAATACCGTCCTTGAACAGATGGGGATAAGCAGCAAGTTTGTTCGGGGGATGAGGTTTACGGATGAGCCCACCATGGATGTCGTTGAGATGGTCCTTGGAGGCAAGGTTAACAAAACCATCGTTGCCCAGATAAACGGTCATGGTGGTAAGGCTGTGGGACTTTCCGGAAAAGACGGGGGCCTGATATGTGCCAAAAAACTTAAGATTGTTCAAACTGTAGATAAAGATAAGCCGCCTGAAATTATAGATCCGGGTCTGGTGGGTCAGGTTACAAGTATAAATCCCGATATTTTAAACACACTGTCCCAGCATGGGTTTATCCCGATAGTTGCGCCGGTTGGCGTTGGCGAAAAGGGAGAGACATTCAACATAAACGCAGACTTCGTAGCCTCGGAAATCGCCAGGGCCCTTTCTGCAGGACGCCTAATTCTACTTACGGATGTTGACGGGGTCCTTGACGGTAAAGGAGATCTGGTTTCATCTATTGATGCAAAGACAATAGAGATGATGATCGAAGAGGAAACCATATCAGGCGGCATGATCCCGAAGATCGAGTGCGCACTGGATGCACTTAAAAACGGGGTGGAAAAGGTGCATATAATAAACGGTAAAAGAAGGCACTCAATGCTATTGGAGCTTTTTACAGACCATGGGATAGGAACGGAAGTAACGATAAAATGATCAAAGAGCTGATGGAAAAAGCAGATAAAACATTGTTTGCAACCTATGCAAGGGTTCCGGTTGCATTTGGACGAGGGAAGGGATGCAACCTATGGGATACGGATGGGAAAAAGTATGTGGATTTTGTTGCAGGCATTGCAGTTTGCAACATCGGCCATGCACACCCCAGGGTTGCAGAGGTGCTTTGCCGGCAGGCTAAAACTCTTTTGCATGTGTCGAATCTTTACTATACCTTGCCGCAGGTTGAGCTTGCATCATGGCTGGTTGAAAAGAGTTTTGCAGACAGGGTTTTTTTCGGGAACAGCGGTGCAGAGGCAAACGAGGCCGCATTAAAACTTGCAAGGAAGTATTTTAAGGACAAAGGAGAGGGAAACCGTTTCCGTGTGATCTCCATGGAGAAATCTTTTCACGGAAGGACCATGGCAACTCTCTCTGCAACAGGTCAGGACAAGATTAAGAAGGGTTTTGAACCTGTCATGGACAGCTTTGATTTTGTGCCGTTTAATGACATAACAGCCCTTAAGAAAAAGATAGGCGCTTCAACATGTGCTGTGATACTTGAACCTATCCAGGGGGAAGGCGGGGTGAGGTGTCCTGCCCCCGGCTATCTTGAATCCGTAAGAGAAGTCTGTGACAAAGCAGGCATACTCCTTATTTTTGACGAGATCCAGACAGGTATAGGGCGCACAGGCAAGCTTTTTGCCTATGAAAATTTCAATGTTGAGCCTGATATCATGACCCTTGCCAAAGCCCTTGGTAATGGTTTGCCCATAGGCGCAATGCTTGCAAAAGAAGACGTTGCATCTGCATTTAGCCCGGGCTCACATGCTTCAACTTTTGGCGGAACACCGATAATAACTGCTGCCGCCCTTGAAACCCTGAAGGTGTTTGAAGATGAAGATATTGTTAAAAAATGCAGACAGCAAGGAGAGTATTTTAAGCAGCGGCTGTTATGGCTTAAACAACGACATGAAGTAGTCGAAGATGTGAGGGGTATGGGGCTTCTTCTAGGTATGAAGATAAAAAAAGATGGCCGATCCATTGTGAATCTTTGTATGGAAAAAGGGTTTCTTATAAACTGCATACAGGAAAACATTCTGAGGTTTATTCCTCCGCTTATCATAGGCAGAGATGAGATAGATGCTCTTGTGGCATGCCTTGATGATGTTTTGGCGTAAAGAAAGGTTTTAAGTGAGGCTGGTTTGAAAAAGGATATACTTACACTTTTGGATCTTGAAAAAGAGGATTTTGAGAGGCTTTTTAAACGTTCACGTGAACTTAAGGCAAGACACAGGAAAGGTATCTATGACAGATCCCTTGAAGGGAAAACCCTTGGCCTTCTTTTCGAAAAGCAGTCAACAAGGACCCGCCTGTCACTTGAGGCTGCCGTGATACAGCTTGGCGGGGTGTCTGTTTTCATCAGTGCAAAAGACACCCAGCTCGACCGTGACGAACCCATAAAAGACACGGCAAGGGTGCTTTCCAGGTTCGTAGACGGCCTGGCCATAAGAACATTTTCACATACCGTGGTGGAAGAATTTGCAGAATACTCCACGATACCGATTATCAATGCACTTACAGACCGGTATCATCCATGCCAGATTCTCAGCGATATTCTGACAATCATAGAGTGCAAGGGAAGATATTCAGAGCTTAAGATTGCGTGGGTGGGAGACGGTAACAATGTAGCCCATTCATGGATCAATGCAGCATCTGTTCTGGGCCTGGATCTTTTTCTCGCCTGTCCGGATGGATATATGCCGGATGAAAAAATTACTGAAAAAGCCCGCGACAAAGGATGCGGCAAGATTTCCATAACCAGCGATCCGTTTGAAGCGGCATCCGAAGCTGATGTGATCTATACTGATGTATGGGCCAGTATGGGACAGGAGAGCGAGCAAACTGAAAGGAAAAAGGTGTTTGAGCCTTTTAGGGTAAATTCGCAACTGATAAAAAAAGCTTCAAAAGATGTGATAGTGATGCACTGCCTGCCTGCCCACAGGGGTGAAGAGATCAGCGAAGATGTGCTCGAGGGGCCGAACTCTGTTGTGTGGGATCAGTCTGAAAACAAGCTGCACATGCATAAGGCGATACTTGAAATTCTGATGGGTAAGGGCAAAACGGCAGAAGTTTAGAGGATAAGAAGCTAAGAAGATGAGATCCGCAGATTACGCAGATTTACGCAGATTATAAAAAATGAAAAGGGCAAAACGGCAGAAGATAAGAAGTTGAGAAGTTAAGAAGATAAGGGGGTAAGACAAGAAGAATAGAACATAAGGAGAATGATAGTGTCTGATA
>JAUXBD010000080.1 GCA_030619585.1 Desulfobacteraceae bacterium | reverse complement strand
CATGGTATGCCATGCCCGGGATATCACAGAGCGCAAGGATGCTGATAAGGCTTTGAAAGAGTCTTTGGATAACCTCACAAATGCCCAGACACAGCTTGTACAATCGGAAAAGTTTGCTGCACTTGGAGGGCTTGTTGCAGGTGTTGCACACGAAATTAATACCCCTCTGGGAGTCGGGATAACTGCCGCGTCTTTTTTGGATGAAAAAACCCAAATGTGTGAAAAACAATTTGCTTCAGGAAACCTTGAAAACGATGAACTGAAGAAGTATATGAAAATTGCTTCGGAATCCTCTTCAATGATTCTTTCCAACCTTTTCAGGGCTGCGGATCTTGTGAGAAGTTTTAAGCTGGTTGCTGTTGACCAGTCCAGCATGGAACATAGAAGTTTCAATATGAAAGAGTATATTGATGAGGTGCTTTTCAGCCTCAGACCTCAATACAAGAGAACCAGGCATACCATTACGGTAAATTGTCCCAGCGATATAGTACTTAACAGTTACCCCGGGGCATTTTTTCAGATCATAACAAATCTTGTCACAAATTCGATGATTCATGGTTTTGAAGGTAATGAAGGAGGTAAGATAGAGTTCAACATCTGGAAAGATAAAGATGAACTTACATTTTTTTACAGTGACAACGGCAAAGGTATGGACCAGGAAACTTTGGAGAAAAGTTTTGATCCCTTTTTTACCACCAACCGTTCCCATGGAGGGAAGGGCCTCGGACTGCATATACTGTACAACCTTGTTTCACAGACCCTTAAGGGACAAATTGAACATACAAGCACCCCGGGCAAAGGAGTTGTTTGCTACATACGGGTTCCCTTAAATATCATAGGAGGTGATAGCAATGAACAAAACAAGCGTTTGTGGGTATGAAATGGAAAAAGTGCAAATATTGACGCTCCATGGCTGAATAGTTTAGGGATGCATAGTTGTGGAAGTTATTTCGTCCTCATCCCTTAGCCGTCAGTATGATAATCATGACCTAATTTGAATAGGGCATTTCCGGAAGTCTTACTGTGAGTCCACTATTCTCTCATTTAACTTTTTCATGGCTTCTTCTGCAGCATCAACTGTTCGTTCTGCTTTTTCAACCATCTCTTTTTTGCTTTCACCCTCTTTTGACCCTGACTGCATATCTTTAAGCACCAGAATACCAACAACCAGCAGGGAGATAAGTATCACAACAAAAAGTGTTCCTCGCATTTGATTTGCTCCTTTTTCAATGTTAAGATAGCGTATCTTTACTGCTTAGCAATATAACAAAACTTAACTCTCAGATCAATTTTTTTGTCAGGTTTTTTGTCAGGTTCTTTGTCAGGTTCTTTGTCAGGTTCTTTGTCAGGGTAACCAATTTCTTTGTAAAAAAGACGTGCTGAAGTCATATTTTTATGCTAAGATACATGTAATTATCTCTATTCATACCAGTACCTGTCATCTGGAGTTATAGAACCAAATGGAAGATGGAACACAGACAATCCTCTTTGTTGATGATGAGGAAAATATTCTGGATATTTCCAAGGAGTATTTTCAGCAGAAGAACTACAAGGTGGTAACTGCTAGAAACGGTGTTGAGGCAATGGAAGCCCTTGAAAAAGAGAAGATTGACTGTTGCTTTACCGATATAAATATGCCGGAGATGGACGGACTTAAGCTTGCCGAAAATATCCGGCAGAAAGACAATACAATACCTGTAATTATTATGACCGGTTATCCTTCACTGGAAAATACCATAAAGACCCTGAAAAACGGTGTCGTTGATTTCCTGATTAAGCCGGTTAACCTCAACCAGATGGAGTTATGTGTTCGCCGTGTTTTACGTGAACGAAGACTTTTTGTGGAGAATATTATTTTAAAAAAGGAGATTGAAAGTAAACTTCGCATTGAGAAACTGAATAAGGAGCTTATGTACAAAGTAGAAGAGCTCAACTGTTTAAATAGGATAATGCACGATGTGGGTATGATAAACACCAGCACCGATGTATATAAGCATATTGTTAATATGACCGTTGAGCTAACAAAAGCAGATGAATCAAGATTTTATATGATCAACGGCAATGATGATATGATATTTGAAGTCGCTTATTCCACAACAGGAAAAGAGAGGCTTTGTTCTGAGAAAATATCCGAAGGTCTGCTGGCAGGGGGGCTTGATTGTTCTGCAGTTGATGATTGTGACGATTCGAAGAATGAGGAAAAAAAGTTGATTCTGGAAGTCGTTGCAGATGAGATACCTCTCCTGGTTTCAGAAAACGGGGGGCCTGCCCGCCATCCAAAAGAGGTGTTGTCGTTTATGTTAGTGCCAATGAAAATTCATGGAAAGGTGTTTGGCGTTTTAAGTGCTTTTGTGAAACAGGGTGATATACGTTTTACCCGGAAGGACCTGTATTATATTTCATTTATGACAGATCGTGCAGCCTCTGCAATCGAAAATCTTGCCCTTTACGAGCATATTAACAGCGGCCTTATTACAACATTGAGAGCATTTGTAAAGGCCATTGAAGCAAGAGACCCTTACACAAAACAGCACTCAAACCGGGTGACCGAAATAGCTGTTATTATGGGGGAAGAGATGGGATGCAATGAAGAGGAGATAGATATCCTTAATATTGCAGGCCCTCTACACGATATCGGCAAAATCGGTATACGGGATGATGTTTTGCTTAAACCCGGTAAATTGACCAGTGAGGAGTTCGAAATAATAAAGGAACATCCAATAATCGGGGCAAGTATTGTCGGACAAATGGGTATGTGGGAAGAGCACCAGTTGATTATCAGGCACCATCATGAACGGTTTGATGGTACAGGATACCCTGACAATCTTCAAGAGGATGAGATTCCTTATCTATCCAGAATAATGTCTGTGGCGGATGCTTATGATGCAATGAACTCTGATCGGGCTTACAGAAAAAAGATGGAAGTTGATAAGATATTAGGGATAATCCAACAGGGATCGGGTTCACAATTTGATCCCCAATCGGTCAGTGTTTTTATTAAGCTTCACAAAGAGGGGAAGATTCCCTGATATTGGTAAAGGAGAAAGATCTATAATGCCTCGTAAACATGATAAGGAAAAACGCCGTGGCATCAGGGTTGATTTCGGTACGCAGATTATTTTAACGGTAGATGGTTCTGATTCTGAATCTAAGATCGAAGGAAGTTCAAAAGATTTGAGCCTTAAAGGAGTTTTTATTAATACAACCGAAGAAATCTCTGTTGGCTCAAAGTGCAAGGTCAAAGTTCTCCTTACAGGAATGAGTGAGGCAATCGTCCTTAAAATGCAGGGCGATGTTGCCAGAAGGACCCCCTCCGGAATAGCTATTGACTTTAACTTAATGGATATAGACAGTTATACCCACCTTAAGAATATTGTCAAATATAATGCACCTGAGATAGATGATATTTATTGAACGGCATTGCCGGAGTGGGAGATACTAAGATAATCTTGGAAACCAAATTGAAATCATTTCTGACCCTATCTGAAAGAAAAGACAGGCTTGTTTCTTTAAAGAGAATTAGAGAGAAATTTAACTTAAAAGTTGATTCAGGCACGTCATCCCCCCAGCCAAAATAGTTGCTCAAACCTTAAATGAATACCATAACTTATAGGTCGTATCTATATGAATTAACATTAAATGGCGAAAAACTATCATCTGCTTGCCATCGGTCTTTAAATATATTATACATATCTATCCAGATTTTACGTTGATGATGAGAAATATTTAATTCGTGTAAAATCCAGGTACTAAATAACTGGTGGGAGGGTGCCGCTTGAAAATTATAATTGTGGGGGCAGGGGAGGTCGGCTTTAATATTGCCAGCCGTCTTGCTGTTGAAAATAAAGACGTGGTGGTTATCGACAAGGACCCCGTAGCTATTCGCCGTGTGTCTGACAATATTGATGTCCAGGTGGTGAAAGGATCGGGAAGCAGCCCTTCTGCCTTAAAAGAAGCGGGCATTAAGGAGGCTGAAATACTTCTTGCTGTAACAAACAGTGATGAAACAAACCTCGTCGCATGCCTTGTGTCAAATATAATCTCTCCTACAACAAAAAAACTGGCCCGTATCCGAAATTCGGATTATGATGAATACCATAATAATTTCAGTGAGAACGCACCGCATATCGACACTGTGATAAACCCTGAGATAGAGGTCGTGAAAACAATTGACAGGTTGATGAGCGTGCCCGGAGCTGTTGATGTTGGAGAACTGGCAGACGGCCGTGTAAAGCTTGTGGGAATACGTCTGGACAAAGATGCAAGGCTGGCAGGCTCCCGTCTGTCAGATCTTCCCGGAAAGATAGGGGGGGCGCGCCTCCTTATTGCGGCAATCATCAGAAATGACGAGGACCTGATTATTCCCAGGGGCAATGATAGGCTCCAACCAGGCGACATAGTCTATTTTATAAGTGAAGAAGATAAGTTACTGGAGACACTTAAAGACTTTGATAAACTTGCGCAACCCCTAAAACGTGTAATGATAATAGGTGCGGGGAGTATCGGAACCAGGCTTGCCACCCTGCTTGAGAAAAAATCAATATATACCAAGATAGTTGAAAAGAATCAGCTTCGCTGTACTGAACTTGCCGATCAGATGAACAAAGTGGTGGTACTTCACGGTGATGGTTCCGACCAGTCCCTTTTAATTGAAGAAAACATACAGGATATGGATTTTGTTGTAACCCTTACCGAGGACGAGGAGACAAATATACTGGTTTCCCTGCTTTCCAAGCGTTTGGGCGCTCGCAGTACAATAACAAAGGTTAGCAGATTCAGCTACATGCCTTTAATGTCTACAATCGGAATAGAGCAGGTGGTCAGTTCCAGGCTCTCAGCTGTCAATACCATTTTGCAGCATATAAGAAAGGGAAAAGTTCTTTCGGTAATTTCGATCATGGGAGAGCAGGCCGAGGTTATGGAGGCTCAAGCTTTGGAAACATCCGATATTGTTGGTAAACCCTTAAAGGATTTTCCCTTTCCCAAAGGTGCCCTGCTTGTTGGAATAATTCGCAAAGAGAGTATCATTATTCCCTCCGGCTCAAGTGTGGTTGAGCCCGATGACAGGATTATAATTTTTGCAAAAAGAGATGCCGTTCCAAGTATCGAGAAGATCCTTACGGTTAAACTGGAGTTTTTTTAGATGCGCTGGCGTTATACACTGAATGTTGTCAGCATCATTATCCTTTTTTTAGGCCTGGCCATGGTACTTCCGTTGCTGACAGGCCTTTATTATTCAGATCAAAGTGTTTTACCCCTTTTAAAATCAATCGGCCTGACCCTGCCTTTTGGCCTGTTGTCCTATTTTATTTCAAGATCGCCAAAAACTGAGTATGTGAGTTCTAGGGAGGGGATGGCTATTGTGGCCTTTGGCTGGACATTTGCGGGTTTGTTCGGAGCGCTCCCTTTTTATTTCGGAGATATATTTCCCACATTTACCGATTGTTTTTTTGAGTCAGCATCAGGGTTCACAACAACCGGCGCATCGGTAATGACTAATATTGAAGCTGTGCCAAAAGGCCTTCTCTTCTGGCGTAGTTTTATTCAGTGGCTGGGGGGAATGGGGATCATTGTTCTGTCTGTGGCGATCCTTCCCTTTTTGGGTGTGGGAGGAATGCAGCTTTACAAGGCAGAGGTGCCCAGTCCGGTTCCTGATAAGCTAAAACCCAGGGTAAGTGATACGGCAAAGCTGTTGTGGAAGGTGTACCTCCTTATCTCATTTGTGGAATTCCTGCTTCTTATGATAGGAGGTATGGGGGCTTTTGACGCCATTTGCCATACATTTACTACAATGCCAACCGGCGGGTTTTCCACAAAAAATGCCTCTCTTGCTCATTATGACAGTGTCTATTTTGATATGGTGGTGGTCATTTTCATGCTTCTTGCCGGTATAAATTTCTCTCTTCATTTCCAGATGTTAAGGGGAAAGCCCCTTGCTTTGTGGCGGGATTCGGAATGCCGGTTTTTTCTGGGACTTGTTCTTATCCTGACTATTCTTGTGAGCTTTAATATATACGGCAGTGTGTATGAGAGTATCGGCCAGGCGTTTCGGTACGGTTCGTTTCAGGTGGTTTCAATTCTTACTACAACCGGATATGCAACAGCAGATTATGAGAAGTGGCCTGCCATGTCCCAGGTCATAATCCTTTTGTGCATGTACATAGGCGCTTCGGCCGGTTCCACAGGCGGAGGAATGAAATGTATCCGCATAATGCTCTGCTTCAAATATTGCTATAAAGAGCTTTTTTCCCTGATTCATCCCCATGCTGTCACAACTATAAAGATAGGGGGTAAATCCGTTCCCGAGGATGTTATGCGAAGTATCCTTGGTTTTCTTGCCCTTTACACCGGCCTTTTTGCCGTCTGCAGTGTGGCGCTTGCCGGAATGGGTGTTGATTTTATAACTTCCCTAACCGCAGTTGCCTCTGCCATTGGAAATGTCGGGCCAGGATTCGGCCTCGTGGGTCCTGTGGATAACTATGCTCAAATCCCTATACTCGGTAAGTGGCTACTTATATGGTGCATGTTTCTTGGCAGGTTGGAGATCTATACTGTTATAATACTTCTTGTCCCGGAATTCTGGCGTAAATAAAATTTTCAAAACCGTTTCTTTTCTGTTGACAATAGTAGTATAAATCTATAGATTTCTTTGATTTGTAGGGCCGTTAACTCAGTCGGTAGAGTATCTGCCTTT
>JAUXBD010000145.1 GCA_030619585.1 Desulfobacteraceae bacterium | reverse complement strand
CCTGATCTTGCAAAATAGTCACACCGTTATATAAACGTTTAAAGGCTCACTCCTACACAGGGTGAGCCTTTTTTATATAGCCTGCGCCGAGCGTAACAACAGATCCTCAACAAAAACATCAATAAAAAATAATCTTGCCAAAAGACCGTGACAATGTGATAATTTATAATTTAAGTTTCGCATCCTTAACCCGGTTGGAGAGCAGGCCATGCAGAACGATTTGGAACATGCGGAAAAAATTTTTAAGGAGCAGCGCCAGCTCCTTAAAACAGTCCTGGGCGCCAGTCCGGACTATGTCTCTCTCCAGAATCGCGACTTAGTATTCCAGGCTGTCAATAAATCCTTTTGCGAAATGGTTGGAAAGAGCGAAGAAGAGATTATCGGCAAAACCGGCTTTGATCTCTTTTCAATGCAGAAGGCTGAAACTCACAAGAAGGAAGATCTTTCAGTTATTGAATCCGGCAAACCGCTGATTCAAGAAGTCAGGATCGCAGGCGACCGGGGCGATCAATGGCTCCATGTGGTAAAAATACCTGTCTATGACGATAATGGCATGGTAATTGGTGTTTTATGCAGCGGCCGTGATATTACCGAATTCAAAAAAGTACAGGAACAGCTTACCCAGGCGCAGAAAATGAAGGCTATCGGTGAATTGATCGCAGGGATTGCCCATGAAATCAACACTCCTCTTGGTATTATTTTGGGCTATTCCCAGCTTCTGCTCGAAGATGCAAAAAGTGAAAGTCAGTCCTATAAGGATCTAAAAACCATCGAAAAGCAAGCTAAGACATGCAAGAAAATAGTATCCGATCTCCTGGAATTCTCAAGGCAAACACAAAGCACTGCGACCTTGCATGATATTAATAAGTCCATTGAAGAGATAATATCTGTTGTGGGACATACTTTTTCATTGGATAGAGTTGTAATCGAAAAAAATTATGACCCGAATCTGCCTCCTGTCATGGGGGATAAAGAAAAAATTAAACAGGTTTTCATTAACCTGTTTAATAATGCATATGATGCCATCGGCTCTGACGGCATTATCAGCGTCACCACCTCTTTTGATAAAACAAATAATGAAGCTGTAATATCTGTGGCCGATACCGGCTTTGGCATCCCCCCTGAAAAGATAGACAGGGTCTTCGGTCCTTTTTTTACAACTTAACCTGTTCGCAAAGGCACAGGTTTAGGGCTTTCTGTCACTTTTAGCATCATCCGGGAGCACGGAGGAAGAATAGAGGTGGAAAGCCCTCCGTCGTCGATTAAAATCAAAGGGATGGATGAAAAACAAGGAACTGTTTTTATAATACATCTGCCGATAACAAACAAAAAGAGGGAAAAGGAAATAAAAAATGGCGACAATATTAGCGCTGGATGATGTAACTGATGCAGCGATCCTCATTAAGAGAATTCTGGAAAAAAAGGGGCACGATGTCTTTGCCTTTACCGAGGAAGAGGATGCCTTGAAGTTTGCTGAAACACATGAGGTTGACCTTGCTATTTTGGATATCAAATTAAAAAAAATGAATGGTTTAGAAGTATTGGAAGACCTCAAAAAAATAAATCCGTCAATGCGCGCCATAATGCTGACAGGCTATCCTACACTGGAAACCGCGCGGAAATCTTTGAAGCTTGGGGCAAGCGAGTTTTGTGTTAAGCCGATAGACAAGGAAGAGCTTGAGGAAAAGGTCGCAAGTGTATTAGAGGGAAGCTAAATAATAAAAATATTGCTGGACAAATCTGCCTGAAACAGTATCAGCCAATGAAAAGGTCAAAGCCTTTTCTTCAAGAGACTTCTCGGGAAAGGCAAGATAAACATTTCTGGAAATATCAAAAAGTGTTTTATTTATAAGGTCGTGATCAATAGCCACGATTGAAAGTCCATACAACCTGCACCGTATCGGTCTGTATTCGTAAAGAGCACAACTTGAGTTTTTGCTTAACGGGCATAAAAGCTTCTCAACGGCACGATATTCAACCAAAGCTTTTTTAACATCTTTTGGATCAGCTTTATTTTTACCTGAGCTGGTTGTAATTTGCCTTTCCTTTTTACAAACCTCCATTGCTTTATTGATAACCTCTTTTCTAAAATCGCTTTTCAATATGCGGTTAATCATATTGCTCAGATAAATGGCCTCAATTAATTGCAGGTCAAAATAGTCAAAGCAGCATATGGTATTGTCAAACCCGCATCTACCCATATTATCAGGCAAGACACCCGCCTTTTTTATAGCTTCTTCAATCCAACTGACCAGGGCTTCATATTCTGCAAAGTATGGGCTCAAATCTACTGCATTTCTGCCTTCAAGAGAGGGCTCCCTTATCTTTAACGTGCCGGATTTCTTGCCATATTTTTTTAAAAGTCTCCACTGGCTATAATTAGTTGGAATTGCTCGCGTGCCTTTTAACTTTTCTGACGCAACCTTCAAACCAAAACCTCTTCTGAGCATATAAGAGGTCACAAATGTACCTGTACGGCCGATCCCATGGCGGCAGTGAACCAGAACCTTTTTCCCGAGACAGATGGCTTCATCCAGCCAGGCAAGGGCTTTTTCCATATTATCCATATCCGGTGCGCTCTCATCAGGAATCGGGAGATAATAGACCTCAAAACCTGAACTTTCCTCAATCTCGTGAAGATCACAAAATTCAGCACAGAGATTGACGATAGCATTGATTCCCTGCTCCCTTATAGAATCAAGATCGGCATACGACATGGGCGCATAGCCAACCGCCAGATTGTCTGTTATCCATGTAAGCTGGTACACAGGCATTTTTCCTTACTCCTTAATCCTTACTCGTCCACTGTGGCAAAATGATACCTGCCGCCCATAAAATCATCCGCAAATCTTGCGGCCATTGTTTCATCTTTAAGATACATGTCCATCAATCTTGTAGCGCCTAAAAGTCGTCCGATCATATCCAGTTTCTCCTCAATCAACACTTTATCGCCAAACTTCAACTGACCGTCCACCAGATCACCTTTGCTTTCGGCCTCAAAGCCGAGACGCTCCAGAACCTCGCAAAGAAGAGCGGCTCTTAAAAGCCTCCCATGTGCATCACCTCCACCTCCGGAAAATCTGAATGAAATATAATTATCTTCCCCGCGATCTCCGCATATCGTATCCAAAATGACAAAATGATATCCAAAACGCAGGTTAAGATTAAGATAATCATTGGAAACTATGGCATAACTTGCAAGCAGGGAAGATTCTGTGCTTATGCTGCCTCCTCTCATGACAATTTTGTCAAACTCGGACCAGTCAAAATGTGTAAACTCGGACCAGCGAATACCGGGATGATTCAATCCCTTCCACACCGCCTTCATTGGAGCGCACAGTATATCTTCAATAACAGCCTCTTTTTTGTTTGCCGCCTCCTTCCTTAAACCATCACCAACATCAAGTATATAAAAAAGCATGGGTATCCTGGAAAGCAGCTTCTTTGCCCCTTTTAACCTGCCTGTCTTTCTTTCTCCGATAGAAAACATCTCCTGCATGGCCTTTTCATGAACAAACCTGATAATATCATGAAACGACCTGCACCCATCCGGCACAAATGAGGGCGCCTGCGGGTCAATAAGCTTCAACGGCGAAATAAAACTCATGGCATGTTTCATCTTGCGCATAAAAGGAGAATCAGATATCAGGTCCTTTCGCGCACAGGTGCTTTCCAGCATCGCTTGAACAATTCCATCATATACTTTTTTGCCGTCCGCATAAACGGTGACCTCACTGCCATGTCGCAAACTGCTTGTTGCTACACCTGTGTTCACAAGCACAGGGACGCCGAATTCGCGGGCAACAGATGGAAAATGGCCGGTAACACTTCCTGTATCGGTTACCACGGCATTTAGTTTGTCCATAATTTTGACATACCGTGGCGAGGCGTTCCTCGCAACCAACACTGCTCCGTTTACGACTTTTTCCAGGTCTGACTCGCGGTTAACTATAAAGACAGTGCCGGCTCCGATTCCCGAAGAAGCCCTCTCTCCCCCTGAAACAAGAACTGTGTTGCTGATATTTTCAAATTTGCAATTTAATGTTTTTTGTTCACCATCTTCTATTCTTTGAGGCCTTGATTGAAGGATAAAAAGTTTACCATTACCATCAATACACCATTCAACATCCTGCGGTTCTTTATAAAACTGTTCGAGCTTTATGCCACATCCGGCCAGAACCAGCGCAGATGCGTCGTCGAGTGAAGGCACCCCCGTTTTCTCATTCCGGACAGGCACGATATGTGTTGCTGCCTTTTGATCAAGTATTATCTGTCTGGATTTCAGGCCTGCCTTTGCCTCTATAATCTCCGGTTTATCACCTTTTGCCACTTTAATGATATCCGGGGAGGCCTGCCCGCTGACCAGCAGCTCTCCTAAACCCCAAATAGAGTGAATGTTTAAACTCTCTTTTTGTAAATCATCAAAATTTTTCGTATACATAACCCCGCTGGCCTCAGCATCTATCATCTCAACGGCTAAAACAGCCATAGGCGTTTCAATATCCGAAAACCCATAGTTAATCCTGTAATAAAGAGCTTCCGGCGTATATTTGCTTGCTATGACATCTTTATATGCAGTAAGCATCCCTTCTTCTTCCCGTACATTTAAAACTGTCCTGTACTGGCCTGCAAATGAAGACCGGGTATCTTCACCCACTGCGCTGCTGCGCATAGCGATCCCTATATCCTTGTCTCGAAGCTCTTTTAATGCCCTGAAAGAATTTATAATGGCGTCTTCGATATCAGGCGGAATTTGAGCATTTGTCACTAACTCCATAAGCTCGCGAGAGATCGCGTCAAGGGAAGGCGTAGAACTGATATCGAGTTTTGAAAGCCTGTCGTCGATCGACTGCCTGAGGTTATTATATTCAATAAAATAAAAAAATGCATTTGTAGTAACAACAAATCCCTGCGGAAGCGGAAGACGAAGTTCTCTATCAATGGCAGAAAGATTCAAAGCCTTGCCGCCAACTAATTTATTGCCATCAGAAGGTATTTCGTTTAATAAAATGGTATATGGGGGAGCAAAATCATACTCAGGCGGAGCAAGCATAAATCTAATATAAAAATCGAATTTTTTGAAATAATCCCTTAAATCCAGATAACGTAAAGGACTCATGCGGGAAAGTTCATCTATCATGCTGGAAACACAATATGACAACTCTTTATGCTTGTCTTCAATTACTTTAAAGTCCACTTTTATATTATTATGATATATCTCCTCCAGTTCAGCAATTAATTCATGCGCCCGCTTGTCATGCGTCAGGAGATGTTTAAATGCCTCAT
>JAUXBD010000350.1 GCA_030619585.1 Desulfobacteraceae bacterium | reverse complement strand
TAAAAAGATAGGCATAAGCCTGTTCATCAGATCTGCCCACACGCCCCCTTAGTTGGTATATCTGTGCCAGGCCGAACCTATCTGCCCTGTTGACAAGTATTGTGTTTGCAGAAGGGATATCAAGGCCTGATTCAACAATTGTTGTACACACAAGCATGTCGATCTCCCTTTTAATAAAGTTAAGCATAACCCTTTCAAGTTCGCTCTCCTTTAGCCGACCGTGGGCGACCCCTATTCTTACTTCAGGAACAAGCTTTGTCAGGCGGCCTGCTATTTTCCAGATAGTATTGATGTTGTTGTGTATAAAAAAAATCTGCCCATCTCTTTTCATCTCCCTTGTTACAGCATCCTTTATGACAGCATCATCAAACTCTGATATATAGGTGATTATGGCATGGCGCTCTTCCGGAGGTGTTGCGATAACGCTTATATCTCGTACTCCCATAAGTGACATGTGCAAAGTCCTTGGTATGGGAGTTGCCGTTAAAGCCAGCACATCCACCGTATTTCTCATTTTTTTCAATCTCTCTTTATGCTTGACGCCAAAGCGTTGCTCTTCATCAAGTATAATAAGACCAATATCTTTAAACTCTATATCTTTTTGAAGCAATCTGTGGGTGCCTATAACGATATCTATTTTACCGACCTTAAGGTCGCTGATAATGGCGCGCTGCTTCTTTGGTGTACGAAATCTGTTCAGACATCCTATATTAACCGGATATTTTTCAAAACGTTCCGTGAATGTTTTATAATGCTGCTCGGCAAGCACTGTGGTGGGAACCAGGACAGCCACCTGTTTACAGTCATTTATCGCCTTAAACGATGCGCGAAGCGCAACTTCTGTCTTGCCATACCCCACATCACCGCACACAAGCCTGTCCATGGAGGTAGCATCTTCCATATCCGCCAGCACCTCATCTATGGCTCTTAGCTGGTCAGGGGTCTCCTCATACTGGAATCCCGCTTCAAAGTCCTTAAAAAACTTGTCAATGCCGCTAAATGCATACCCGCTATTAACTTTCCTTGCCGCGTAAAGCTTTAGAAGTTCGCCTGCAATCTTTTCAACCGATTTCTTTGCATTTTTCTTAACGCGCTCCCAGGATTTCCCCCCCATCTTATCTAACATTGGAGAGATCCCTTCAATGCCGATATATTTTTTTGCCTTATTCATCCGGTCAACAGGAAGGTATAATTTATCTTCATCTTTGTATATAATCAGGATATAATCATTGGTTATACCTTCGTGGGAGAGCTTTTCAAGGCCCATATACCGCCCTATCCCGTGATCAGCATGGACAATAAGGTCACTTTTTTTCAGATCCTCAACCATGAGGAATTCGGACTTTGTGCTTTGCCTTGCAACCTTGTGTCGGCGCCTTTTCTTGCCGAATATCTCATCTTCCGTGATAATGGCTAAAAATTCACAAAGCCATACAAAGCCTGACGAAACCTTACCAAGACAGCAGTATACAGGGCCTTTGTCCCATTTGACGGACTTGCTTATCTCCGGGAAACCATCAACCAGTTTTGGCTCTAACTCATATAGCTCAAGAAGGGATTTTACTCTTTCAACCTGGGTAGAAGTGCTGCAAACAATAAGGGTGACCATATTGGATTGCTGTTTCTCCTGGATCCAGTCAGCCAGGGGCAAAAGGGGTGTATCCTTTACCATAAGATCGGAAAGTTCAGCCTTTACTGCTTTGTTGTCTTTAACATCAATGACAAACGGTAAAATAGATTCCGTGTTATCACAGTCTAATTTTGATACGTCTAATTTTGACCCCTCTAATCTTGACCCCCCTGATCTTGACACAGGGAGCATATGAAAGTTTAATCTCTTTTTTTTCAAAAGCCCCTCTTGCACCTGGGACCATTTCATATAGATAGTGTCGGGTTCAACACAGAGTCTCTTCTCATTTAACGCATCAAAAAAAATTTGTGACGCCCGGTTCTTTAATTCTTCGGCTGCTTTTTTAAGTTCCCCTGGTTCAAGCAAAACAAACAGGGTGTCATGGGGCAGATAATCAAAAAATGTATCAGGCTCGGGGTAGATAAGGGGCATCAAGCTTTCTATTCCTGAAAACACGCCCTCTTTTTTGATACGCTCTTTAAGTTCTCTAACCTTGCCGGTTGGAATTTCCAGGTCCCGGGCCTGTTTTACGACCCTTTCTATTATCTGCTCCAGTTGATCCTTTCTGAGAATAACTTCTGTTACCGGTATTATCACAGCCTCTGATAAATCTTGGGTTTTACGCTGGCTTGAAGGGGAAAAGAATCGTAATGAATCCACCGTATCTCCGAACAGCTCAATCCGCACAGGATCTTCATACAAGGGAGAAAACACATCAACGATACCACCTCTTATGCAGTAATCACCCGGCTCCTCCACAATGGCCGTGCGCATATACCCGCCTGAGTTGAGCTTTTCAATCAACCGATCAAGCTCTATCTCCTCTCCTATCATAACAAGTTCTGCAAAATCGCATATACTGCTTTTGGGAACAAGTTTTTGCATGATCCCGCCGATTGTTGTCACAACAATATCCGGCCCGGGCTCATTTAGCATCTTATAAAGGACTCTTACTCTTTTTGCAGATGTAGCACTGTGATAGGCGAGTGATTTGGAAGGCGTTATATTATAAGAGGGGAAAAAGGTTAAAGGGGGAGAAAAGTTTTTTGAAAAGAACTTTATATCTTGAAGAAAGCTTTCACCACCCTTT
>JAUXBD010000105.1 GCA_030619585.1 Desulfobacteraceae bacterium | reverse complement strand
AGCTCAGCCTCGTTGGCTGCCACGGTTTGAAACACCTGGTCAAGATTGCTGCAGGGTTTGAAATCGGTGCTTTGTCCCAGATACTCAACACCGGCAAAAAAGGAGAAAGTACCTTCCGGCCCCAGGTACACAACTGCCTGTGGTTTTTGCAACCTCCTGGATGAGGAGAGTATCTCCCTGTAAATGGCATGTAGATGTTCTTCAGGAAGCATCCCTGCATTTTCCCTGGTAAGACGGTCAAGGACCTCTTTTTCCCTGAATGGTTTGAATACGCTATCCTTGAACCTGGATTTTATCCGGCCCACCTCTCTGCAAAGCCCTGCCCTGGCATTTAAAAGTTCAAGGATCTTTAGATCTATCTCATCAATTTCAACACGTATTGCTTGAAGTCGATCCTTTACGGGCAGATCTGCCATTAAGTTGTCTTCCGGTGATATTTTTTTTGCATTCATAGTCTGTTTACTATTTTTTGTTTCCAAGAAGTTTCATTGCCTGATCCACCTCCCAGTTTTCATGCACTATCCCGTGCAAGGCCCTTACCAACTGTTTTGGGTCATCTGCCTGAAATACGTTTCTGCCCACAGAAAGACCTGCCCCTCCGGCCTGTATTGAGTCATAAACCATCGTAACGATATCTTTCAAGCTATCCATTTTAGGACCACCGGCAATGACCACGGGGATACAGCAACCATCCACAACATTTCTAAAGGTTTCTATGTTGCCTGTATATGGGACCTTCACCACATCTGCGCCAAGCTCCTCACCCAGCCTTGCACAATGTGAAACTATATCGGGGGCGAATTCATCTGCAACTTTTGGCCCCCGTGCATATATCATAGCTAAAACCGGCATTCCCCAATTGTTTGCTGTGGAGGTTATTTGACCCAACTCTTGCAGCATATCCTTTTCGGTTGCATCACCCAGGTTAACATGAACTGAAACAGCATCAGCACCCAGTTTGATAGCATCCTCTACACTACCAACCAGAGTTTTTGCATTTGGAAAAGGGGAGAGGCTGGTGCTTGCGGAAAGATGAATGATAAGCCCCACATCTTTACCGCTCCCCCGATGTGAGCGGCGTGGCACACCTTTATGCATAAGAACTGCGTTTGCCCCCCCTTCGGTCACTTTATCCACAGTGTCGCGAAGATCCACCAACCCGAAAATAGGGCCAATGCTGACTCCGTGATCAAGGGGAACAATAATTGTTCTTCCTGTGTTGCGATCAAAAATCCTCTCAAGTCTGACAGATTTACCAATATTCATAACTCCTCCTATAATTTAAAGCCGGTTTTTCACCTGCACATCGATTTTAAATAAAAACCTGCACATTGGTTTTAAATAAAAAAAGGGCCGCCGGCTTTTGCCTGCGGCCCTTTGGGATGGTTTGCTGTTTTACCTAATCCACAACACCAGGGCCGCAGGTCCTGCTAAAAAAGAAAAAATACCCCAGAATATATGCATGGCTATTAAAGTGTCGGTAAAGTTCCATAGCTTCGATTATTAACAAAAGTTTTTTGCCTTGTCAAGAAATTCGCCAACAATATTCAGGGTAAACGCCTCTCACATACGCCTTGCACCCCCAAGTAAACTGTGATAGTTCCGTACATTATGAAACAATATGTAATTGATGAGCTAAGATTCGAAGATTATGAAAAAGTAAAATCCTATATGGACGAAAATTATGGCTTTCCCAAAATCGATGGAATTTACTGGATACCGATTGGAAAAGACATTCTATCTGAAATACAGAAAAACCATATTCAATGCCAGCCATTCTACTTCGCCGTTGACCTGGAACCAAGCCGGATGGCATGCGAGCTACTTGTGCGTACAAAAAACAATGTGCGGTGCAACTGTATAAATTACGCAACTGAAAAACAGCTAAACTGGTTTATACAGCTTATTGACGCAATATTTGAAAAAATAGGCGTTATGGTTTAGTCGAAAGGGAATACCCATATTATGCTGAAAATTATACC
This sequence comes from Desulfobacteraceae bacterium, assembly GCA_030619585.1. Classification (GTDB taxonomy): domain Bacteria; phylum Desulfobacterota; class Desulfobacteria; order Desulfobacterales; family SURF-7; genus JAUXBD01. Next base: position 4,101 of record JAUXBD010000105.1, on the reverse strand, counting down.
ACTGGGCGGACTGGGTGAGATCGGCCTTAATATGATGGTGTTTGAATATAAGGATACCATTATCTTAATTGATACAGGCCTTATGTTCCCGGAAGACTATATGCTGGGTATTGATATTGTAATTCCTGACATCGCTTATTTAAAGCAAACAAAATCAAGTGTTTCAGGCATAATTTTAACTCATGCCCATGAAGATCATATTGGCGCGCTTCCTTATCTGCTAAGGGAGATCAACGCACCTGTTTTCGGAACCGCCTTTACACTGGGAATAGTGAAGCATAAACTTGAAGAGCACGGCCTTCTCGAAACGGCCACCCTTCATGAAATCGGACCAAAGGAAATGCTCAACATAGGACCTTTTAATATTAATTTCTTACGCGTGGGCCATAGTGTTGTGGATGGTGTGGGACTTGCGATAAGGACACCTGTGGGGCTTATTGTTCATACCGGTGATTTTAAAATCAGTTACGATTCTTCAAGCGGCATGATTACCGATGTGAGCGGTTTTGCACAATACGGTGATAAAGGGGTGCTGGCGCTTTTGTCCGATTCCACTAATGTGGAAAAGGAGGGGCATACAATATCCGGCAAACAGGTGGGTGAATCCTTGAGAAACATTCTATCAAAAAGCTCCGGCAGGATAATCGTTGCCCTTTTTGCATCAAATGTAGCAAGGATTCAGAAAATAGTTGATATTGCAAAAGAGAGGGGCTGCAAAATAGTATTCAACGGCAGAAGTGTTGAGCTGACGGTTCAAATTGCAAAAAAACTTAATTACCTGAATGTCATGGACAATATGGAAATCACCGTTGACCGGATAAACGATTTTCCTGATGACAAAATCATCATTGTAACAACAGGCAGTCAGGGTGAACCCATGTCCGCCCTTGCAAGAATTGCTGCAGGGACCCATAAACAGGTAAAAATTAAGGATAACGACACTGTTATTCTCTCTTCAAAGTTCATTCCCGGCAATGAAAAGGCTATTGCCCATATTATAAACAACCTTTACAGACAGGGGGCGGATGTTATCTATGAAAAAATATCAGACATCCATGTTTCCGGCCATGCTTTTCGAGAAGAATTAAAATTGATGATCAATCTCACAAGGCCGAAATATTTCATTCCAATACACGGGGAGTACAGGCACCTGGTTCTCCATTCCAGGCTGGCCCAGAGCATGGGGATTAAAAAAGAGAGGGTTCTTCTCGCCGAAGACGGCCAAATAATAGAGTTTGACAAAAAAGGGGGGAGAATAGGCGATAGTGTTGAAACGGGCCGGGTGCTTGTTGACGGCAAAGGTGTGGGAGATGTTGGAAGAAGTGTCCTCAAAGAGAGACGGAATCTTTCTGAAGATGGGATTGTGGTTGTAGCCATGGCAATTCATGAGAAGACAGGAGCTTTGGTCCATGGGCCTGAAATTATCTCAAAAGGGTTTGTCTTTTTTTCAGAAGCCGGACACATCCTTGATGATGCGCAGTCTATTGTGCTGGATATAGTACAAAAGGTGGGTGTTGACGAGCCTGATCGAATTGAAGTAATAAAGTCAAGAATACAGACAGCCTTAAGGAAGTATTTTAACTTTACCATAAAACGCAGGCCGATTATACTCCCTGTGATTATTGAGGTGTAAGGCCAAAGGCTGACAAAAAAACCTGTTTTTTTAAGACCTGATATTTAAGAAAAGACACAAAAAATATGCGTAAAGAACTTGCTGGAATTTTAATTTTTTTCCTTTTTATATTTACACTTGCAAGCCTGTTGTCATACAGTCCCCATGATCCTTCTATACACCATGCAGGGGCCAAAGGTGAAATTCACAACCTTTTCGGCTGGGTTGGTGCCCATCTGTCCGGTCTTCTCATAGGGATGTTCGGCCTTGGAGCATTCTGGTTTCCTGTAATTCTTCTTTTATCAACTTATCATATTTTTAGTACCAACAGGGAACGGTCATATATTTATATTGCTGTTGGTGGAACCATTTTAATTATAACCTCCGGATCTATTCTAAATCATTTCTCCATTTTCGGGAAACAATTCTCCTCAGGCGGAATAGTCGGGATTCCCATAAAATCATTTCTGGTACAATATACAAGCCCTGTTGGCGCTAATACTATTCTACTTCTTTTGCTCCTCACGGGTTTTATCCTTTGCACCGGCTTCTCTCTTATCGCTTTTTTTAAAAGGTCACGGCAATTAACCATAGATATCTTTGAGCGTGTCAAAACCTTGGTTATCAAGTGGAAAGAGCGGGTAAAAAAAGCAAAAAAAAGTCATGTGTCTGAAATAAAACAAACTAAGGAAAAAGCCCAGGAGATAAAAATAAAAGCCCCAAGGCCAAAACCGGCCAAAAGCATCCCTGCTCCAAAACAGGAAGTTTTCGAATTTATGCGCGCAGATAACGACTATTGTCTCCCATCTGTAAAGCTCTTGAAAGATCCGGAAAAAAGGCCGGTGGCTATTGATGATGAAAATCTTCGGATGCAATCCATGATGCTTGAAAAAAAGCTTGAAGATTTTGGGGTTTATGGAAGGGTGTCTGCGGTCTCTCCCGGCCCGGTCATTACAACATTTGAGTACAAACCGGCGCCCGGAGTTAAAATCAACAAGATAGTGAACCTTACAGACGATCTTGCCCTTGCCCTGCGTGCAATAAGCATAAGAATTGTTGCCCCTATTCCGGGAAAAGCTGCAATCGGCATTGAGATCCCAAATGAAACCAGGGAATTTGTGCGTTTCAAAGAGATTGTTATTTCCAGTGCTTTTGAAAAGTCAAAGTCAAAACTCACACTTTGTCTGGGGTATGATATTGTGGGCGAGCCTGTTGCAGTGCAACTTGACAAGATGCCGCACCTTTTAATTGCAGGTGCAACGGGTGCAGGAAAAAGCGTAGGCCTTAACGTAATGATATCAAGTCTTTTATACAAGGCTACACCTGACGATGTAAGAATGATCATGGTGGACCCAAAACGTATAGAGCTTTCCATGTATGACGGAATCCCCCATCTGATCACACCTGTTGTCACCGACATGAAAAAAGCGACCAACGCTCTATTCTGGGCGGTAAAAGAGATGGAGAAAAGGTATGAGCTCCTTGCAGACGCAAAGGTTAGAAATATAACTCAGTACAACAAAAAAATTGAACAGGAGAATAAAGGGGCTGACCCAAAAAAGGACTTGGAAAAGGACGCTCCTAAAAAGCTGCCCTATATTGTTATCATCATTGATGAGCTGGCAGATCTGATGATGGTCGCATCACGTGACGTGGAGGTTGCATTAACCAGGCTTGCACAGATGGCACGGGCTTCCGGAATTCATATCGTGCTTGCAACCCAGAGACCTTCGGTGGATGTGCTTACGGGAATCATAAAAGCGAACTTTCCCACCAGAATCTCATTTCAGGTTTCATCAAGAACGGATTCAAGGACAATTCTTGATTCAAACGGTGCTGAAAACCTTCTTGGAAGCGGTGATATGCTTTTGTTGCCCCCTGGAACTGCAAAGCTTCAAAGGATTCACGGAGCTTACATATCTGAAGATGAGCTTGCAAGGGTTATAGAGTTCTGGAAACAACAGCAAACCCCGGAATATGATGAAAAAGTGATACAGGCTCCTGTGGAAGAGAAAGGCAGTGGGGAAAAAGAGGATCATGATGAGAAATATGATGAGGCTGTGGCACTTGTTACCAAATCGGGCCAGGCATCAATATCAATGGTTCAACGCCATCTGCGGATCGGCTATAACAGGGCTGCACGTATCATAGAAGTGATGGAAAATGAGGGAGTGGTAGGACCATCTGATGGAGTTAAACCAAGGGAGGTCCTTGCCAGAGGATATGATGGAATGCCATAACCCGCATTTCTCATGAAAAACATCAAAGATAAAAAGACAAATGCAACTTAATGAAAAACTCATACAGGATGTAAAGGGCTTTCTTGATGAAGAAGAGGGCAAACATCTTTATGATATTGCTTTAAAAGCAAGCAGGTTGGGCCCATGCCTTGAGATAGGAAGTTATTGCGGTAAATCTTCTGTATACCTGGGCACTGCCTGCAAAAACAAGTCGGATCGTAGCCATGTCGTTCTGTGAGCCAAGGAGTT
>JAUXBD010000340.1 GCA_030619585.1 Desulfobacteraceae bacterium | reverse complement strand
GGTAAGAAGCTCTACTTTCATCAAAAGCTACCCGGTAAAAATCTTAGACAGATCGTATCTCTTGATCTTGCCGGCGTGGATCTTAAAAGATCAAGCCCCGGGAAAAAAGGTTACGATTATAATATCGTAAACACACATGGTGACGGAGCCTTCCCTTCGTTGTCGACCGATAGTAAAAAACTTTTATTTGTATCCTTTAAAGATGACCCTTCAGGCAATGTCCTTATGCTTGATATGATTAAAGACAAGGTGATCCGCCTCACTAAAGGGCCCTATATCGATTTTACTCCGGTCTGGTCATCCGCATGGTCACCCTCAGGATCAAATGACGGCGGCAACATTGTTTACTTTTCCCGCATAGCCATTGATACGGATAATGACGGCGCTGTTACAACGACCGACAATATCTCCATATACAAAATAGACACAAAAGATCCCGACCTTATCCCCTACCCTGTTACCCCTGCAAGCTATTCCTCATTCAGGCCGCGTGCGGCCGGAAATTTTTTATTTTTTATTTCAGACAAGGGAAAGATAAACAACTGTATGTCACTGCCCTATGACGGCACAATAAAGACAAAGGCAAATGCCAATGACCAGATGAAACTGGCAAAAGAGGTCTCTAAGAGAGTCCCATATGACCCCTATCTTACACTGATGGCTTTTTACAAAGTTTTAGAAAAGTTTTCAAATGACAGCTCTGAAGGGGCAAAGGCTGCATATGAGATAGGAAAAATCTACAAACAGCTCAACATGGCAACACAGGCAAGGTCATCTTTTGAGATTGTTAATAAAAGATACGGCAGCCGGGAGCCTCTAAATGACCTTTGTTTGCTCGAAATTGCGACCATAGATATCAACAAAATATTAAGGGAAAATAAAGACGTATCACAATATAAGAAAATAGTTGAAAAAGGCTTGTTGCGACTTGAAAACATTGCAAAGCAAAAGAGAGACATTGTCAGGGCACGCTCGGCAATTGAACAGGCAAGGCTGCTTAAAGAGTTTGCAAAAGCCCCCTCCTCTCTTCTTAAAGCAATAGACCTTCTTAATCGTGTTATTGACATGCCGGACGTTGATATGCCGGACGTTGATATGCCGGATGTTGACATACCGGACTCTGAAACAGGTTCAAAGGCGGAACTTAAAGCTGAGGCTATGATCCTTAAGGCGAGCATATACAGCCATGTGGGCAACCCGGACAAGGTTCGCCCCTTATACATGTCTGTTATCAAACAGCACGAAAACTCCGGCATCTGGGCCCAAAAGGCCCTTGATAAGGTTTTAGAGATCGCGATTTCCAAAACAGGCGGGCCCGATTTTAGAAAAGATGGTCTTAAAAAAGATGACCTGAAAAATACAGTCAGGCATCTTCGCAACCTGGCTGATGAAAACAAAAAAAAATACCCTTTTTTGTCAATGGGCGCACTTAACAGAATTGGTGATCTCTATTTTGCAAACGACATGTGGACAAAAGCAAAAGAGGCCTACGGGCAGGTGCTGTACGATTTTCCTGTTGTAACCACCCAAACAGCCGCAGCAAGGATGTCCCTTGCCGAGATATTATACAAAGAGGAGAGGTTTAGAAAAGCACTTGACCTTTACGAAGCTGAGATTGACCAAAGAGTATACACCGATAGCATCTATCGCCTTGCAAGGGCGGGTTACATACGCAAATCCGTTTTGTCGGGTGAATATTTATACAGGCTTGTGGAGATTCCTGCTGCAAAAAAAGTTTTCAAGGAGCTTTTGCAGTACGACTGGTCCATAGTTGAAGCCCACAGAGGATATATTAAATGCGCAGCAGCGCTCCTGGACGTTGAGGATGTGCTTGAATTCTACGAAGAAAAACTTGCAAAAAACCCTGACGACCCTGTGACCATGTACTCAATTGCACTAAGTCTCACCTATCTTAATAATAGGGAGTCTATAGAAAAAGCAAGAAAATTTCTTCTTGACGCAATCTCCATAAACGGTCAAAGCGAGTATTTTCATCAGACCCTTGGCTATGTTTACGAAGTAATAGAGACAGTCTACGGAGATGATAACAACCTGGAAAAAGCTCTGGAGTCATACAAAAAAGCTTACTTTCTAAACGACCCCGCATCAAACCCCGTTAACGCCACGAATCTTGCCTTAAACATAGGCAACATGTTTTACCTGCTTGGCCAGTACAACAATGCATTTGAGTATTATTCAAAGCGAATGGATACGGGAGTTGACTTTGACAATCAAAATACCCGGATAATGTTTTACAGACGCATGGGGGCAAGCGCTTTTCAGGTCAAAGAAAAAGATAAAACTATTCTAGCATATTCAAAAACTCTTGAGCTCATAGGAAACCAGATAGACCCCCAGGCAGCATCCATGTCATTTGACAGTATCCATCGTTTTGTCATGGACCGGATTGCCACACCTGCCTTAAGAGACAAACAGCTTGCCAAAAGGGCCAAAAGCCTTGCAAAAGAGCAGACCAAAATCAAAATGAGAATGTCTGAGCTCACCGCCCAGGCTTACTCTCCTCCTGATCCAAAGTGGCAGATCTATCGTAACGGAGTTGAAACTCTTTTAAAAGAGCAGGAGAAACTCTTCGTAACAACAATCCAACTGCTAAAAGATTATAACAGTAACAGACCAAAGCCGGTAAAGATAACATCACCCGTAAAGATAACATCAAACGACTCAGATCAGATGCTGTTTGCCCTTTTGGTCAAAGTAAGACAGGACCTTAAATTCCCAGAGCGCCTGGTCCGCTTAAAGGCGGAGAAGT
>JAUXBD010000257.1 GCA_030619585.1 Desulfobacteraceae bacterium | reverse complement strand
GTGTCTGTTTAGTATGGTTAGGTAAATAAAGGTGCATAAGTTCTGATAACCCAGCCCTATGCTGGACTCATTTCACACTTCACACTTTCTATAATGATTTCCTCTGCGTGTCTCTGCGTCCTCCGCGTCTCTGCGTTTAGAATAAACGGTTATCTGAAAATAGTTTGGACTTACAAAAAAAGAATAATTTCACACTTTAGATTTTCCCGGCGTATTTCTCTTTACGGTAACAATCTGTTTCTGCTTTTCACGACCCTTAAAGCTTTTTTCAACAAATAATTTTTTGCCGGTAAACGGATCAATTTTTGTATGATACATTAGTGATGAGTATGTTGAAGGGGTTGGGGTAAAGATCTGCACCTGCTCGGGATTTATTTTTAGTTTTTCGTGTGTGAATTTTTTCAGCTTTCTCATGTGGCTGTCTTTACAGCCTGGATGGGCTGCAATAAGATAATAGGTGAGAAACTGGTTCTTTCCTGATTTTTTTGAAAAACTATCAAACTTTTTTTTAAAATCTAAAAGAGACCTGTTACCGGTCTTTCCCATAAGAGAGACAATGTTGTCTTCAGTGTGTTCAGGAGCAATCTTGAGTTGGCCGGAAACATGGTGGTTTACGATCTGTTTTAAATACTTATCGCCGGTTTTCCTGTCGGAAAAAATAAGGTCGTATCTTATTCCGGATGCGGTAAACAGATTCTTTGTCCCTTTGATGCTTTTTAATCTTTTAAGGAGGTTTAAAAGGGGAAGGTGGTCGGGCTTTAAACTCTTGCATACTTCCGGATAAACACATCTCTTGTCCTGGCATGCGCCCCTTTCCAATTTCTTTTTGCATTCAAAACCATACATATTTGCTGTGGGGCCGCCAACATCGGTTATCGTTCCTTTAAAATTCGGCAGTTTTGAGATAACTTGCGCCTCTTTTAGTATGGATCTTTCGCTTCGCCATCTCACCGTTCTGCCCTGGTGCACGGATATTGCGCAAAAATTGCATTCACCATAACACCCCCTGTGGGTGGGAATGGAAAACCGTATGGTGTCAAGGGCCCTGACATTGCCTGATTTTTTATAATGAGGATGCAGGTCTCTTTTAAACTCCAAGTCATGAACTTCATCAAGTTCCTGTTTCGTGAGATAGGGTGCAGGAGGATTTTGAACAAGATATCTTGAGTCATGTTTCTGGTAAAGCCCTTTTGCTGTGACAGGGTCGTTGTTTTGGTAAAAGATATGGAACATCTTGATAAAATTGTCAGAATTGGATTTTACCTCATCAAAAGAGGGAAGTTCAATGTAATCATCTCTTTTAGTTTTTGAGATATAGCATAGACCGGGTATTTTATCTGTGGGATTATCGTCTCTGAGCGTTTCGGCAAGTTTAACAACCGTTTTTTCACCCATGCCGTAGATAAGAAAATCAGCCTTTGCATCAAATAGAACAGATTTTCTTATTTTATCGGTCCAAAAATCGTAGTGGCTTATTCGCCTAAGGCTGGCTTCTATACCCCCTAGTACTATCGGAACAGTGTTTTTGAAACATCGTCTTATAAGGTTTGTGTATTTAATAACAGCCCGGTCAGGCCGGCGGTTATTGATGCCGCCGGGAGTGTAGTCATCTTTTTTTCTTCTTTTTTTTGATGCAGTATAGTTTGCAACAAGGGAGTCCACACACCCGCCTGATACCCCCCAGAAAAGCTTTGGCTCGCCCAGTCTCTTGATATCATAGTCTGAGTTAATATCAGGCTGGGCAATAATTGCCGTGCGAAAACCTGCCTTGCAAAGGACTTTCCCGATCACGGCAATTCCAATATACGGGCTGTCGATATAACTGTCTCCTGTGACCAGTATGATATCCGGTCTTTCCCATCCGAGGGTTTTCAGCTCTTTTATAGTTGTTGGAAGAAACAATGGCTTATAGTTAATTTCCCAGGCCCTGTTGCTTTGCTTGCCCGATTACATGACTTTGTTCTAAAAGGGAACCTTTTCCCTTCTTGAAGAGCAGAACCATCATGGCCGGAGCAAGCACAAAGTCTGAAAGAAGCGCGATAAGAATAACAAGGCCGGTGAAAAGACCGAATATTATCGTATTGCTCAATGTGGCGAACACTGTTACAAAGAACCCGGAGCTCAAAACCAGTGATGTTATAAGAAGGGCCCTGCCTGTTCCCAGAAGTGTTTCACGTATAGCTTCTTTAGGATCGCCTGTAATATAGTAATACTTGCGAAAATTATACATAAAGTGCATGGTGTCGTCTACCACCAGGCCCAGTTCTATGCTTCCTATCATAAGCCCGTTAAAATCAAGGGGGATGTTAATATACGCCATAAAAGCCATTACCATCAAAATTGGAAGAAGGTTAGGCAACATGCTTATCAGGCCTATTTTGATACTTCCCACAAGCAGGATCATCATTATGGTTATAACAACAACAGCAATGATATAACTTTGCCTCATGCTCACAAGGGCTGCAGGGACCGTGCGTGCCATAAGGCCTGACATTCCTGTCATTGTAATATCCGCCTTTCCTGCAAATGCTTCATCAAACTCCTTTGTGATCGCCTTTAAAATCTTTTCTGCGGTAAATATTTCAACCCAATGTAATTTAATGGTAATGCGGGTTTTGCTGAACTGGCTGTCCACTATCTTTTCAAGATCTTCACTTCCGGTGTTTTCAAAAAGAAAAAACTCCTGGGCTATAACGTCATAATCCTGGGGTATAGTGTAATAAGATGGATCGTTTGCATGAAGGGCCTGGTTTGTCTCCTTTAATATATCGTTTATGGAAAAAATCTTTCCGATCTTCATGTCAGTGATTTTCATCTCACTTATCTTTTTTGAAACACTTTCTATGAGGTTAAGTATTTCAGGATCATAAATACCGTTTTCTTTTTTTGTATCCACAATCACTTCAACAGGTATAATGCCTTTGAGGTTTTTATTAATAAATTCCGTATGGCCTTTAATATCCATTTGTTCAGGGAAAAATTTCATCAGATCATGGGAAAAATCTATTTTTAAAACACCTATAACGGATATTATAATCAGTACCAGGCTGACTATGAGAATTTTAACCGGGTGTGTAGTTGAGAAGGTGGCAAAAGCGAGAAGAACACGGTCCATGGGTGATGTTTGTGTCTTTTTTATAATCGCTTTATTTTGCTTTATTGGAGCAAGTGCTATGAGCGGTGGAAGAAGTATCATTGTAAAAAAAAGTGCCAGCATAACACCCACGGCTGAAAAGATACCAAGGTCGCCAATTGCGGCAAGCTCGGCATGAGAGAAGGAAAGAAGGCCGGCAGCAGTGGTGGCGCTTGTCATGACTATGGGCAGGCCGGAATGACCCAGGGCAAATGCCACAGCGTCTTCCTTACAGACACCTGGTTGAAAACGCCGGAAAAAAATTACCAGCACATGTACCGAGTCTGCAATGCCGACAGCCATCACGAAACTTGGAAGGATAGTGGTCATCACGGTCAGTGGCGTTCCTGAAATAGATATCCAGCCAAATGTGCATATTATTGAGGAAACTATTACAAAGTATGGCAGTATGACGCCGGAAAATCTGCGGAAGAGAACGGATAGAAAGAAACTGATTGCAAGATATGTGAGCCCCATAAGGAACAGCATATCCTTCTTTGTCGCTCGGTTAAATGCGTCCTCGATAATAGGTCCACCCGTAAAGGCGATGTAGATATCCGGGGTGCGGTATCGTTC
>JAUXBD010000089.1 GCA_030619585.1 Desulfobacteraceae bacterium | reverse complement strand
GGATGTCTTGCCGGCACTATGGAGGCCCAGTACAATGTACTTCGTAAAAACGGTCACAGCCCCAGTGAAGCATTCAACGAAACCGTTGAAGAGCTCACACAAAGCCTTATCAGGCTTGTGGCGGAAAACGGAATGGACTGGATGTTCTCAAACTGCAGTGCAACAGCACAACGGGGTGCCCTGGATTGGTCCCCAAAATTCAGAGATGCTGTTGCACCTGTTTTTGATGACCTCTATGAAAGAGTAAAATCCGGCGCAGAAACAAAAAGAGTTCTGGAGGTTTGCGGTGCACCTGATTACAAGGACAAAGTTACCGGGGAGTTAAATGAGCTGAAAAATTCCGAAATGTGGAAAGCGGGCGCAGCAGTACGTGCCTTAAGACCGGAAAACAGGAATAAATAAAAGCATTAAGTGTGAAGTGAGCTAAAGGCACTTCACATTTCACACCTCACACTTTTTTTGGTAGAGCAAAATGGAACCGGTAGTTTTATATGACACAACATTAAGGGACGGCAGCCAGGGAGAGAATATAAGCTTCACTTCTGAAGAAAAAATCAGGGTTGCTAAAAAGCTTGACAACTTGGGAATACACTATATAGAAGGCGGATGGCCGGGCTCAAACCCAAGGGATATGCACTTTTTCCATCTGGCAAAAAGTGTAAACTTTAAGAACGCAAAGCTAACAGCCTTTGGTTCAACACGTAGGCCAGATACCACCTGCCATGAAGATCAAAACCTAAAAGCCCTGATTGAAAGCGATACTACTTGCGTTACAATATTCGGCAAAACATGGGATCTTCATGTTCAGCAGGTTATGGACAATACTCTTGAAGAAAATCTTCTCATGATCCAAGAAAGCGTTTCATATTTGAAATCAAAAGAGCGAGAGGTTATATACGATGCCGAACATTTTTTTGACGGTTTTAAGGACAACCCGGATTATGCACTTAAAACTTTATTTGCCGCAATAAATAGCGGTGCAGACACTATTGTCCTTTGCGATACAAACGGCGGATGCCTGCCCTTTGATATTGAATCTGCAATAAAAGATGTTCGAAAAGTTTTTAAAGAAAAATACGACTCCAAAGGAGTGAAAATAAAGCTGGGAATCCATACTCATAACGACAGCAACTTGGCTGTGGCAAACTCCATAGTAGCTGTTCGACAAGGTGCCGTTATGGTGCAGGGCACCATAAACGGGTATGGCGAAAGGTGCGGAAATGCGGACCTTACTTCAATAATACCGATACTTCGTCTAAAAATGGACAATCCGTGTATATCTTACAACAATCTTGAAATGCTTAAAAAAATCTCAAGATATGTTAGTGAAACAGCCAACATGACACCCTTAAGAAACAGACCATTTGTCGGTAAAAGTGCTTTTGCCCATAAAGGGGGAATTCATGTGAGTGCCGTCATGAAAAACCCAAAAGCATATGAACATATAGATCCCGACAAGGTGGGAAACAAAAGAAGGGTGCTGGTATCCGATCTTTCAGGCAAAAGCAATATCATCTACAAGGCAAAAGAACTGGGTGTGGAACTTCCGGAAAATGAAGATGAATATAGTGAGATTGTATCTGAGATAAAACGCCTAGAACAGGAAGGGTATCAGTTTGAAGCTGCAGACGGCTCTTTAAAAATTCTGATTGAAAAATCCACAAAGAAGTTTAAACCTCTTTTTGAATTGGAATCTTTCAGGGTAACCATAGAAAAGGACAAGGACCATCCGTGCAAATCACATGCGATGATTAAAATCATAGTTGCAGGCAACAAGGAGATTACTGCAGCTGAAGGAGAGGGACCGGTTCATGCACTTGATAACGCCCTTCGAAAGTCCCTTGGTAAATTTTTCCCCGGACTTGATATTATGCATCTTGTCGATTTCAAAGTTAGGGTTATTGATGGAAGGGATGCAACAACCTCAAAAGTCCGGGTGCTCATCGAATCAAGTGATGAAGACGAAGTATGGAGCACAATAGGTGTTTCAGAAGATATTATAGAGGCAAGCTGGCAGGCGCTTGCCGATAGCTTTCAGTATGAACTTTCGAAACAGGCCCAGTATTTTTAGGCACTCCACACTTTAGCCACTTCAACCTTGTTATGAGGAGCAAAATCATGGGTGATAAAGTATACTTTTTTGATACAACGTTAAGGGACGGTGAGCAATCCCCAGGCGCAAGCATGAACACGGCTGAAAAGCTGCGGATTGCAACTCAGTTAGAGACACTCGGAGTTGATATAATAGAGGCCGGATTCCCTGCTGCATCAGAAGGTGATTTTGATGCTGTAAAACAGATTGCCGATAATATGGAAAAGTCTATTGTGTGCGGTCTGGCAAGAGCCCTTCCAAACGATATCAAGATATGTGCTGAGGCCATAAAAGGTGCAAAGCATCCGCGAATACACACTTTTGTTTCAACATCAGATATTCATCTTGAACATCAGATGCAGAAAAGCCAAGGTGAGGTTCTCGAAATCGCAAGAGAGTCTGTAAAGCTTGCCAAAAGTTTTTGCAACGATGTGGAGTTCAGCGCCATGGATGCCAGCAGGACCGATCCGGATTATCTGTGCAGGGTTTTTGAGGCTGCCATAGATGCGGGTGCCGGTACAATCAATATACCTGACACGGTGGGATACGCAATTCCCGAAGAATTTTCTCAGCTCGTAAAGCATATAATTAAAAATACGCCAAATATTGACAAGGCCATAATCAGTGTTCACTGCCATAACGATCTGGGACTTGCAACAGCCAACACACTGGCAGCCATAAATGCAGGCGCAAGGCAGGCTGAAGTTACTATCAACGGTATCGGGGAAAGGGCAGGAAACACCTCTTTGGAAGAGGTTGTAATGTCTCTGACCACACGGCCCAACTTTTTCCCGCTAACAACAAACATCAACACAAAGAATATATATTCCATAAGCAGGCTTGTATCCATGATTACAGGCATCATAGTACAACCCAATAAGGCCATTGTGGGCGCTAACGCATTTGCCCACGAGGCTGGGATTCATCAGGATGGCATCCTGAAAAATCCTATGACCTACGAAATCATGAGGCCGGAGACCATAGGTCTTAACACCAACAAGCTTGTTTTAGGCAAACATTCAGGCAGGCACGCCCTTAAGTCACACCTACTTGATATGGGTTACAACCTTTCAGATGAGGAACTGAACATTGTTTTCAAGCAGTTTAAAGCACTTGCCGACAAAAAAAAGAATTTGCTGGACGAAGATATTGAAGCAATAGTTACCGAGGGTATTCTTAGAACAACAGATGTGTTCCGTCTTGAATACCTGCACGTGACAAGCGGAACAACGGTCAGCCCCACGGCAAATGTCGGGTTATCAATTAACGAAAGACCGGTTGAGGGTACCGATTCGGGAAACGGCCCCATTGATGCGGCTTTTAATTGTATCGCAAAACTCACCCGAACCCAGTCAGATCTTTTGAGATTCTCTGTAAGCGCCCTTACGGGAGGCACAGATGCCCAGGGTGAGGTCACAGTCCGCTTGAGGGAAAAGGGTCTTACAACTCTTGGACGGGGGGCTGATGCTGATATAATTATCGCCAGCGCAAAGGCCTACATTAACGGACTAAACAGGCTGGACTATTTAAAAGCCCATCCTGTCAAGTATAAAGTTTGAAGTGCCTACAGTTGTGGTATTCTATCAATTTTATATAATTGACCGCGCTGAAAGCGCGTGCCTCAACTTTAGGCACTTCAAACTCTTTTCTACTAAAGTCCCGCAATAACGACACTTACAATTGGAGCAAAAGGTTCGCCTCCCATGTTGTGAGCAAGGCCTAATTTGGGGTCCTTTATCTGCCGCTTATCCGCCCTGCCCTGGAGTTGCAGGTAAAGCTCATACAACATTCGTATGCCGGATGCTCCGATTGGATGTCCGAAGCATTTGAGCCCTCCATCAGGTTGAACCGGAAGTTTTCCGTCAAGATGAAAGGTGCCGTCATCAATATCTTGTTTTACCTTTCCCCGTTCGCTGAATTGGAGGTCTTCCATAGCAATAGCTTCAGAAATGGAAAAACAGTCATGAACCTCGGCCATGCTTATCTCTTCTCGGGGATTTTTTACTCCTGCCTCCTCATATGCAGCAACACCGGCGCGATATGATTCTTCCACATGGGTAAAATCGCAGCTTTCCGATATGCGCCCGGTGGAAGGTCCTGTGCATATCTGCAAGGCTTTTATATACACGGGATCAGGTCTGAACTCTTTTGCCATGTCAGCCCTGCAGATCACTGCAGCGGCAGCACCGTCGGACACACCGCAACAGTCAAACAATCCCAATGGCGAAGCAATGATAGGTGCGTTCATGACTTTTTCAACAGTTATTTTTCTTCTCAAATGCGCTTTTGGATTTAAAAATCCATTGTCATGGCTCTTGACCGATATTTTAGCAATCATCTCTTTGCCTTCTTCAGGTGTCAGTCCGTAACGTTCAAAATACTTATTGGCAAACATTGCAAAACACCCCGGCATGGATGACTGATAGTGGGTTCCTGTTCGGTTCTGCATTCCGGGAAGTCCGCTCATCCCCTCATCTTTTAATTTTTCAAAGCCGAGGGCAACAACAACATCATATATTCCGGCGGCAACAGCATATGCGCCTGCTCTTAGTGCCTCATGGCCTGATGCACAGGCGTTTTCCAGCCTGGTAACCGGTTTATACTGTGTTCTCAGTGGTTCACTTGCCGATCGTCCCCCAATGCTAAAAAGTGTCCCAACATAGTATGCTTCAACCCTGTCATCTGATATGCCGGCATCACCAAGGGCTTCATTAACAGCTTCAACAATCATGTCACTGGGACCCTTATCCCAGAGGGTTCCAAACTTTGTGCAGCCCATACCTACAATAGCTACTCTATCTTTAATGCTTCCAGGCATTTGTATCCTCCTTATATGTTATAACTCAACCCGTATTGGACGAGCTTTCCAAAAATAATTTGTATAACCCTTATCAAAAAGTACCTTTCTGAAAGTCATATTAACTTTCATCCCGATTTTAACTTCATTCGGATCACGATCGGTAAGGTCAAAAAATGACCTCCCGCCGCCTTCGAAGTCAACTAAAACTACTGAAGAAGGAGGATCTAAGGATGGAGCCAGCAGATCATTTGTAAAGCTGAATACAGTTCCTGTTTTGTCGGAAAATTTGTAATCATCAAAATCATCCTGGCTATGGCATTCGGCACATATACGTATGGGTGTCGTTGAATTTGACCCGTTATCATACTGTGGAGAGCCGCACTTTTTACATTTTACTCCGTAAAGCCCGAGAAGAATTTTTCTTTGTCTCCATAATGCCGAGATCTTGTTGGGTTCCTTTTTGGGACGCCTGGCTTCTTCCAGAGGAACCAGTTCTCGCCAGCGAAGATAATCGTTGTATTTATCCATCATGGTCTTTGTTTCCAGGTGTTTTTTAATCCCCTTACGCGGTTTAAGCTTTTCAATAGCATCAGTTACCTGCATGGAGAATACATCGGCACCGTTTCCGCTACCTGCAAAGAGAATCCTGTCTCCCGGCTTTGCATCTTCAAGGGCGCTCACAAGCATCATGGGTGCATGGGCGCAACCGCAAAAACCAACATTCATAAACATTGTAATCGGCTCCTGGATCTGGGTTTGCTCAAAACCAAGAGATGCAAGCAGTTTGGCATGTGCTCGCGGATCACCCGGATTGTCCACCACTACCTTTGCGAAATCTTTTGGGGTACGGCCTGCTTTTTTCATCAATCCATTTATAGCTTCTGTAAGAACCGGGGTGTACCCTTTGTCCTGTACCATGCGGTCTTCCCATGAACAGACAAATGTGTCCTGTTGGGACCGCCATGTTCCTGAAAGCTCATCAGAGACAGAGTAAATCTCCTGTATCTCAGCAATGACATCCTGGTTACCCAAAAGAAAAGCAGCTGCGCCATCTCCTATGGTTTGTTCTGTAAAACCTGCAAGACCTCCGATTCGATTGTCAGCAACTGTTACAAGAACACTGTTTGCCGATCCGGCCTTAACAGTATCATAGGCCTGGGCCATTGCTATTGCACCGGAGCGAAGCGATGTGTTGAAATCAGAAGTGCGTATGTCGCTACGCAGATCCAGAGGAACCGCTATTAAAGAAGAACATTGTTTTTCTTTGTAAGGAGAGGATGTTGATGCGAAAAACAGACCGTCTATTTTTTTGGGATCCGTATCTCCCAGGCAATCAATACCTGCCTCCACAGCCATTGTCACACTATCCTCATCAAAATATGCCACAGCCCTTTCTCCAGGTACGGCAAAACCACCCCAGGCTTTAACAAAATTCTGCCTGTCCAACCTGTGCCATGGGAAAGTCGGATCGTAGCCATGTCGT
>JAUXBD010000186.1 GCA_030619585.1 Desulfobacteraceae bacterium | reverse complement strand
CCAATATTATCTCTTTGCCGATCATTTTTGACAAAGCTGCATGAATTTTATCAGTCGCATCAGATGAAAGCTGGGTTGCAGAAACAAGGCTTGCCCTGGCCACGCCCTTTAGTTCATCAGCAAGTTTCTGATAACATTCATTTATGTCAATCAAACAACCAAAACGCCCCTTGTCAAAAAGCAACAGGAGAAAAGATGCCATCACTCTGGACAGCTCAAGCTTTTCAATTACTGTCTGCAAAACCATCCTGCGGCCTTTTACCTCATATAAAGGATTGCTTACTGCCTGTTCAATCGCAGCATTCCCACTTACCAGACCGGCAAATCCACCCAGCTCTTTTCCGTATAGTTCCGCCTGCCCGTCCTCTTTAGCTATAAGCAGAAGCGCCTTAGCATATCGTCTTGAAATAGCCGAATTAATCACTGTACCACCACCTTATCTAAATATTCATCAACCAGTCTTTCCTGATCATCGGATGTAATACTGTCTCTAACAATCTCTTCGGCTTTTTTAAGGGCCTCTTCGAGAATATCTTCCTGAAGTTTCAATTTAGCAATCTTAAATTCGTGTTCGATGGTACGCTTGGCCTGTTCCTCAAGTTTCACTGCTGCAGATTCAGCTTCTTTCAAAATCCTGGCTTTGGCTTCCTCACCCTGCCTTTTATACCCGGCAATTATGGTTTCAGTCTCCTTTTCCAGCTGTGAAAGCTTTTTATCATACTCTACCAGGCTCTTTTCCGCTTCTTTCTTTTTGGCCTCAAGCTCATTGAGTTGATCCTGTATCTCTTTAATGCGCCCTTTAAGTGCCTGGGCCACCGGCTTTCGCAATACAAAAAACAGGGCGATAGCTAAAACAGCAAAATTCATAACCCGTAATGAATCTGTCATTACCCAGCCTTTTGATGCTTGGGATTCGCCGTGACCTCCTTCTGAAGATCCGAACACAGTACCTGAAGAAACCAACAAAGTGCCTGCGATAACAAGCACCATTATCGCCTTCATTGTAATGGAGCCCTTTTTCCCGGACCACTTCCTGTTCAACCGGCTCATTAAACAGCCCTCCCTAATATCTTTTGGCATATGGATTCGGCATACACACCGACCTCTTTTTGCAAGGCAGCCCTGACGCTCTTAACATCTTTTTTTACCTTCTCTTTGATCTGGGCCAAATCCTGTTGGGCCTTTTGATTAATTTCCCCGATCATAGCCTTTTCCTCTTCAGAAGCGACATGAATCAGAGCCTGTTTTTCTTGTAAGCCTTTTTCTCTGGCCTCTCTTATGCCTGCACCAAATTGATCATCTTTCATCTTGGCATCGCTGCTTGATTTTTCAATATCTAACTCAAGGCCTGAAATTTTTTCCTTTCGCTGGATCAATATTTTCCTGATTGGCTTGTAAACAATGGCGTTTAATATCCATATTAGAAAAAGGAAATTGATGATCTGTAGGAAAACCGAATAATCGACGCTTATCATTGATACTCCCTATCCTCGGCTTTTTAATCTGTTAATTTCAATCACATATCTGCCTGTCAGCACAGCTATGCAAACGCAAATAGGCCTTTTAACATCAATGTTTATCGTTTGTCAAAGGTTTTTTGGAAAATTTTTAATTTTCGATTGTTCAGTCTTTTTTGTCTTCTTGGCTGATTCCAACTCCGACTTTTTTTCTGAGAAGGAAGGAGGGGATTTCATGGCACAGACCCCATTAAATTTAACGCCTGCATCAATTGCAATAACCGGAGCCCGGATATCTCCCTGTACACTCCCCGGAGGATAGACCTCGATTCTGTTCTTTGCCTCCACGACACCAATTACCCGGCCCATTATAATTGCGGTATCAACATTGATATCTGCCTCTATCACAGCCTTTTCCCCCACAATGACCGTACCGTTTTCGCTTAATATATTTCCCTTAACTTTGCCATCAAGCCTTATTGCCCCCTCGAACTCTATTGTACCTTCAATACTGGCATCCTCCCCTAAAAAGGTTGTAATAGAATCTGTTTTTTTTGTTTTTAGCATCGCTTCCTCCAAAATCTTATCACTCAATGATAAAACGCCTCATACTTACATTCATCAAAATCCCTGTGCCCATGAGGGTAGTAACAACAGATGACCCGCCATAACTTATTAGGGGCAGAGGAACTCCCACCACAGGCATTAGCCCCATTACCATGCCAGCATTTATAAAAACCTGCCAGAAGATCATTGCCGTAACCCCAAAAGATATGATTGTCCCAAACGTATCCCTGCATCCATGGGCAATATTCAAACCCCAGACAATAAGAAACATATAAAGAACAAGGGTTAATCCGGTACCAACAAACCCCCATTCCTCAGCCAAAACAGACAAAATGAAATCAGTATGCTGTTCCGGTAAAAAGGAGAGGGCATTTTGAGTACCTTTTAAAAATCCCTTTCCAAAGATCATTCCTGACCCAATGGCAATTTTGGATTGAATTATATGGTATCCTGTTCCCAGAGGGTCACGATCCGGGTCTAAAAATGTAAGAATCCTCTGCTGCTGATATCCTTTTAATAAAAACATCCACACCGGCAAAATTGTTGCTACGCAGGCGCTGACAATGAATATTAACGATCGTCTCTCAATCTTTACAAAGATTGTCATGGAAGCTGCTATTAAAGCAACAATAAGGGCGGTTCCCAGATCCGGTTGTTTTACTATCAGCATAAAAGGTATAAGGGTTATTATCATTGGGACAACAAGCTCACGCAAAGTAAAGCCTTTAATCTTTACTCTTTTTGAGTAGTACTGGGAAAGGGCTATAATAACTCCTATCTTGACCAACTCCGAGGGTTGTATGGTTATCGGTCCCATAACAAGCCACCGTTTAGAACCTCCAACATATTTCCCCAAAAAAAGCACACACACCAAAAGAGCTATGCTTACCACATAAAACACTACACCCCATCTATCCAATGTTTTATAGTTAAAGATAAACGCCATGACCATTGCCGCTGTCCCAATACAAAACCAGATCATCTGCTTTTTGAACAAAACACTTTTCATCACATTAACGCCGGCTGCTTCAGCGCTGTATAACATTACAAGCCCAAGGCCTCCGATTAAAAGGACAAGCCCTAATAGCCCCCAGTCAAAATATTCCACTAGTCTGCGATCAAACATCAATTATCCTCAGTTGCCTTGAAAAGGTTGCCCATAACAGTCAGAACGGCGCTCTTAGCTGGTCAAAAGCTTCCTCTTTTTTAGCATTTCGATTTGCCAAACCCTTAAGATAGGTGGTTATCACCTCTTTTGCAATGGGTCCTGCGCCACTGGAACCATGCTCTCCATGTTCCACAATAACGGAAACCGCTATTTTAGGTTCCACAGATGGAGCATAAGCCACAAACCATGCATGTGGTTTTAAAAAATCCGCCACCTCATCCTGTTCCTTAAGTTCAGGGTCACCCGTTTTGCGGCTGACAACTTGGGCCGTGCCTGTTTTGCCGCTGATATCAACCCATGGGACGTGAACAAGCCATGCTGTGCCCTCCTGTTTGTTGACAACATCCCACAGGCCCGTTTGAATTATTTGAAGTGTTTCAACTGTTGCGGGAAGCCTTCCCATGCGCTGACTTTTACTTCTGTATACCACCTTGCCCTCTGCTGTCTCAATCCACTTTAAAATCAAAGGCTTTTTAATTATCCCCCCGTTTGCCACAGCTGAGGTCAGCACCAACATCTGAATTGGCGTCACAAGATTATAACTCTGTCCAATAGAAATAGAAAGGGTCTCTCCTCCCTGCCAGGCAACTCCCATACGCTTTTTTTTCCAGGCCCTGGTTGGGACAAGGCCCCTTGCTTCACCATCCGCAAGTTCAATTCCGGTTGCAGAACCCAATCCACATGCTTTTGCATAATAGGCAAGCGTGTCAACCCCAAGTTTCTGCCCCACCTGATAAAAAAACACATCACATGACTCAGCTATTGCTTTAGTCACGTTTACCTCACCGTGTCCGCCCCGCTTCCAGCAGCGAAATACCCGGTTACCATATTTGTAATACCCCGGACAAAAAACGGTTGTACTCTCATCTATGACTTTCTCTTCAAGACCTGCCATGGCTGTTATTATCTTATAGGTGGAAGCCGGAGGATATTCAGCCTGAATCGCTTTGTTTTCCATGGCTCTCAAGGGATTTGAAACAAGCGCGTCCCACTGCTTATGGGACATACCATCAACAAAAATATTTTGATCGAACGATGGACTGCTTGCCATCGCTAACACATGACCTGTATTCGGCTCCATTGCAATCACGGCGCCTGCACGGTTTCTTAGCTGCTCTTCGGCCGTTTTCTGAACTTTCTGATCAATGGTCAGAAACATATTATGCCCGGGTTGGGCATCAACAACCTTAAGGATTCTTACCACCTGGCCTTTTGCATCCACCTCTACCTGCTGGCCTCCAAGTTTCCCCCTTAAAAACTCCTCATGTGATTTTTCAACACCGAATTTTCCGATAAAATCCCCTACCCTGTTAGCGGAATATTTCTCTTTTCGCAGCTCCTTTGCGCTTACTTCACTCAGGTACCCTATAAGGTGTGCGGCGCTCTGCCTGCCGATGTAAT